>CAJXPN010000346.1 GCA_913058025.1 uncultured Myxococcales bacterium
GCCATGAACGACGTCGAGACCGTCGCGCTCGTCGCCGGCGGTCACACCTTCGGCAAGTGCCACGGCGCCGGCGACCCCGGCGAGTTCGTCGGCCGCGAGCCCGAGGGCGCCGAGATCGAGCACCAGGGCCTCGGTTGGATCAACACGATGGGCACCGGCAACGGCGGCGACACCATCACCAGCGGCATCGAGGGCGCCTGGACCACCAACCCGACGCAGTGGGACAACGGGTACTTCGACCTCCTGCTCGGCAACGACTGGGAGCTCACCAAGAGCCCGGCCGGCGCTCAGCAGTGGATCCCCAAGGGCGGCGCGCTCTCCGACGCCGTCCCCGACGCCCACGACCCGAGCCGTCGCCACGCGCCGATCATGACCACGGCCGACCTCGCGCTCAAGTTCGACCCCGAGTACGCCAAGATCTCGGCCGACTTCCACGCCAACCCCGACAAGTTCGCCGACGCGTTCGCCCGCGCATGGTTCAAGCTCACGCACCGTGACATGGGCCCCGTCGCGCGCTACCTCGGCCCCGAGGTCCCCAGCGAGGAGCTCGTCTGGCAGGACCCGATCCCCGCCGTCGACCACCCCGTCGTGGGCGCCGAGGACGTCGCCGACCTCAAGGCGAGGATCCTCTCGACCGGCCTCTCCGCCTCCAAGCTCGTCTCCGCGGCGTGGGCCTCGGCCTCGACCTTCCGCGGCTCCGACAAGCGCGGCGGCGCCAACGGCGGCCGCGTCCGCCTCTCGCCCGCCAAGAACTGGGAGGTCAACCAGCCCGCTCAGCTCCAGGAGGTCCTCGGTGAGCTCGACAAGGTCAAGGCGGCCTTCGACGCCACCAAGACCGACGGCACGAAGGTCTCGATCGCCGACCTCATCGTGCTGGCCGGCGCCGCCGGCGTCGAGCACGCCGCCCGCGCCGCGGGCCACGACGTCACCGTCCCCTTCACGCCGGGCCGCGCCGACGCGTCCCAGGACCAGACCGACGCCGAGTCCTACGGCGTCCTCGAGCCCTCCGCCGACGGCTTCCGCAACTACCGCCGCGACCGCACCAGCGTCCCGTCCACCGAGCTCCTGCTCGACAAGGCGCACCTGCTCACGCTCACGGCGCCCGAGATGACCGTCCTCATCGGCGGCCTCCGCGCCATCGGCGTCAACGCCGACGGCTCCGACCACGGCTCCTTCACCGACAACGCCGGCGCGCTCACCAACGACTTCTTCGTGAACCTGCTCGACATGGGCACGAAGTGGTTCCCCGTCGAGGGCCAGGACGACGTCTTCGAGGGCCGCGACCGCTCCACCGGCAAGATCAAGTGGACGGGCACCAGCGTCGACCTCGTCTTCGGCTCGAACTCACAGCTTCGCGCCATCGCCGAGGTCTACGCCTGCTCCGACTCCACCGGGAAGTTCCTCGGTGACTTCGTCGCCGCGTGGGACAAGGTCATGAACCTCGACCGGTTCGACCTCGCCTGATCCGCTCGCCCGGTGACGGGCGACGACCACGCGAACACGAGAGCGCCCCGGGAGTCTTCGAGACTCCCGGGGCGCTCTCTTTCGTGAAACGCGGTCGGGAGCGTGGCCTCAGCCCAGGTTCATGATCGGCCGGACCTCCACGCGCCCGTAGCCCATGACCGGGCACTTCGCGGCCCAGCCGAGCGCGGCGTCCAGGTCGTCGCACTCCACGATGTAGTACCCGCCGAGCTGCTCACGCGTCTCCGCGAACGGGCCGTCGGTGTAGACGACCTCGCCGTCCAGCCGCGACAGCGTCGTCGCCGCGCTCGTGGGATGCAACGCCTCGCCTCCACGCATCACGCCAGCCTCCGTCAACGCCTCGGTGTATACGTTCCAGGGCTCCATCATCGCCGCGAACCCGGCGTCGTCCGTGGGGGTCTCGGGGCTCTCGGACTCGTCGCTGTAGAGGAGGAAGAGGTAGTTCATGTCGGTCTCCTTTGGTGTGGGCCGGGCGACGCGCCCGGCCTCGGGGTTACTCACCTCACGAACGGCGGCGCCCGGGATCGACAGGGGCCATGATCTTTTCTCGTTTTCTTTCGGAGCAGGCCCCTTCACGCGGCCGACTCGATGAGCCTGCGCTCGATGAACGCGAGCTCCACCGGGCTCGTCGCGAGGTCCCTCGCGCGCTCGAGCGCCGCGATGGACGCCTTCAGGTCACCCGCGCGCGCGAGCAGCTCTGCGCGCGCCACGTGCAGCAGGTGGTAGCTCTCCAGCTCGTTCGACGCGTCCAGCGCGTCGAGCCCACGCAGCCCCGCGTCGAGGTCTCCCGCCATCGCCACCGCCACGGCGCGGTTTAGCCTGATGATCGGGTCGCCGCCTCCTCGCCGATCGAGCTCGGCGTACAGCGCGGCGATCTGGGGCCAGTCGGTCTCGTCGGCGCTCGGCGCCTGATCGTGGAGCGCCGCGATCGCCGCCTCGACCGCGTACCGGGGCGCCGGGCGCGCGCGCAGGCACTCCTCCACGAGCGGCAGCGCCTCGGCGATGGCGTCCTGGTCCCAGCGCCCGCGGTCTTGCTCGTCCAGGCGCACGATCATCCCGTCCTCGTCCACGCGCGCATCTCGTCGTGCGTGGTGGAGCAGGAAGAGCGCGAGCAACGCCCGCACGTCGGCGCGCCCTGGCAGCAGCTCGTCGAGCAACCTCGCCAGCCGGATCGCCTCCTCGCACAACCCCTCGCGCACGAGGTCCGCGTCGCGCGTGCTCGCGTAGCCCTCCGTGAACACGACGTAGATCGTCTGGAGCACGCTCACCAGGCGGCTCGCCATCTCCGGCCTCGACGGCACCTCGTACGGGATGCCCGCGGCGTCGATCTTGCGCTTGGCGCGCACCAGTCGCTGCTGCAACGTCGCGCGCGGGACGAGGAACGCCCGCGCGATCTCGTCGCTCGTCAGGCCGCACACGTGCCGCAGCGTCAGCGCGATCCTGGCCTGGGGCGCCAGAGCAGGGTGGCAGCACGTGAAGATCAGCCGCAGCAGGTCGTCCTCGATCCGCTCCGGGTCCGGGTCGGTGTACGTCGCCGCCTCGGACTCCGCGGCCAACTCCGCGGCCTTGTCTCGCCAGCGCGCCGAGCGACGCAGCGTGTCGATCGCGCGGTTGCGCGCGACCCGCCGCAGCCACGGCAACGGGTCGTCCGGCGCGCCCTCCACGCTCCAGCGCTCCAGCGCCACCGCGAAGCTGTCCTGCGTGACCTCCTCGGCCAGCGCGAAGCTCCCCGTGATCCGAATCAGCGGCGCGAGCACGTCCCGGTAGTGATCCCGGTGGAGGCGGCCGATGAGGGCGTGGATGTCGTTCGGTGTGTGGGTCATGGGGAGCTCGTGTCGGGGACCGCTCGTATACCATCGTGGCTGAACGCATGTCACGTGCTTCCGGCGCGTGGCCTCCCACGTGGGCACGGCGAGGACGGCTCTACGGCGCTGTGTCGGGTCGCCCCTTTCCTGGTGCGCCGAGGGGTCGTCATCGGATTGTTTCGTTGTTCGAACCAGGCGGTGCCTATGCTCCACCCGAGCGTCGGCCGGCTCGATGAGCGCACGCTCACGCCCCGACGCGCCACACGAACCACCAGATCCGGAGTCCTGAATGTCCACCACCGTACTCGTCGTCGCCAGCAGCCACCCCGAGCTCGCCGGCGAGCCCAACGGCACCTACCTCCCCGAGCTCACGCACGCGCTGCACGTTCTCGACGAGGAGGGCATCTCCTGGGAGCTCGCCTCGCCCGCGGGCGGCGCCATCCCCTACTACGGCGCCGACGCCGACGACCTCACCGTCCGCATGCTCGCCGACGCCACGTTCGCCGACCGCATCGGCTCGACCGCGCGCCTGGCCGACGTCGACCCGGAGCGCTACGACGCGGTCTTCTACCCCGGCGGCTACGGCCTCCTCTTCGACCTGATCGACGACGCCGACAGCCACCGGATCATCGCCTCGTTCCACGCTCGCGACCTCCCCATCGCCGCGGTCTGCCACGGCCCCGCCGCGCTCGCGCGCGCCGAGGTCGGCGGCGGCCGGTTGCTCATCGAGGGCAAGGCCGTCACCGGCTTCACCCGTGAGGAGGAGGTCGCGATGTCCACGCTCGAGAAGGTCCCGCTGCTCCTCGAGGAGCTCATGATAGAGCAGGGCGCGACCTACCAGAAGAAGGCCGCGTGGTCGGTCTTCGTGGTCGAGGATGGCCAGCTCATCACCGGCCAGAACCCGCCGTCCGCCAAGGCCGTGGGCGAGGCGCTCGCGCGCCGGCTCGCCTGAGTTCTGTGGGGCAGGCGCGTCCGTGTCGGCGTGTGGTGCGGTGCGGTTTGGGTACGTGCGAGAGGGCGTCGAGCGTGGTGCGGGGCGGTGTGGGAGCGTGCGATATGACGGAGAGTGTGGTGCGGGGCGGGGCTCGCGCTGCGCGCGAGCCGGAAGCAGTCCGCTTTACGACGGTGGAGGCACCAACTGGCACGCCTTTGACGTGAGGCTCGGTGGTGTGCGCCGTCGATAGGCATGTTCCGCGGATGTGCGGCTGGGATGGGGTCGGCGTGTCGGTACGGCCCTGGAGGTGACGCGGGGCGCTCCGAGCGTGAGGTGGGTGGAGACGCGGCGGGAGCCTGGGACGAACCTGGAGGCCGCTGGGTGCCTCTGCGGGCCGGTTTCGGAGTGAAGGCGTCAATAGCTTCGACGCGCCGCAGGCCCGTAGAAGGCGCTACGGAGCGTTCTGGAGGGTTTTCTCCGTCATATCGCACGCTCCCACACCGTCTCGCACCACACTCGACGCCCTCTCGAACGCTCCCGAAAAAGCGCCGGAATAAACTCACATCCTGCTCGCCCTCCCGACGCGAACGCTCCACGGTTCGCCAGGATCGGCGAGCCGCCCGTGACGTGCGCGTTCGCGGCTGGTCACCAGAGATCGCATGTGTTTATACTGGGGGGGAGTATGAGGAAGGAGATCGCTCGGCCATGCCACACACACCTCGAGAGAAGAAGAAGGTCCTGACGCGCGTGCGCCGAATCAAGGGCCAGCTCAGCGCGATCGAGACCTCGCTCGAGGACGACGTGGAGTGCGCCGACGTGCTCCAGCAGGTCGCCGCGGTCCGCGGGGCGGTCAACGGGTTGATGCGCCAGATCCTCGAGTCGCACGTGCGCGAGACGCTCGGGCCGGGCGACACGAGCGACGAGGAGCGCGCCGACCACGTCGAGGAGCTCGCGGAGCTGCTCCGCTCGTACTTGAAGTAGGCCCACTCGGTGCCGCGTCCGCGGCCCCCACAGATACGTCCACACCGGCGCACCGCGCCAACCAAGGAGTCCCAGACATGAAGAGCCGCGCAGCCGTCGCGTTCGAGGCAGGAAGGCCACTCGAGATCGTCGAGATCGACGTCGCAGGTCCCCAGCCGGGGGAGGTCCTCGTCCAGATCACGCACACGGGCGTGTGCCACACGGACGCGTTCACGCTCAGCGGGGACGACCCCGAGGGCATCTTCCCGGCGGTGCTCGGGCACGAGGGCGCGGGCGTGGTCGTGGAGGTCGGCGCGGGCGTGACCTCGCTCTCCGTCGGCGACCGGGTCATCCCGCTCTACACCGCCGAGTGCCGCGAGTGTAAGTTCTGCAAGTCCGGCAAGACCAACCTGTGCCAGGCCTGTCTCTTATACACATCTCCGAGCCCACGAGACAGGCAGAAATCTCG
>CAJXPN010000347.1 GCA_913058025.1 uncultured Myxococcales bacterium
CCACGCCGCTGCTCACGACGCGCGACGAACAGGAGCACATGCTCGCTCGCCACGCGTTGTTGGCGTTGGGGATGCAATCCGGACTCGACCCGAGAAACGACGCGCTCAAGCAAGTCGCCGTCGACGCGATCCGGACCGTGCTCGCCCAGGCCCCGAACTCGATCATGGCGAGCCCGGCGTACGGCGCGTTCTCGAACATCGGCGACCACGAGCTGCTCCCGATGATCGAGGGCGTGATGGACCACCCCGACTACTCGACGCGCGAGGTCGCGGCGTTGGCGACGCGGCGCATGGACCCGACCAAGACCGCCGGGTTCACCCAACGCTGGCTCGAACGAGAGACCGACTGGAGGGTCAAGTTCACGCTCTACCACAACCTCGAGCTCCAGACGTTCGAGGCGCGCAAGATGACGTCTCGGCCCGTGCTCGAGCTCGCGCTCGCGGATCTCAAGCAGGGTCCTGGCGTGCTCACGCGTCGGGCCCTCGTGAGGATGCTCGGCCGCGCGCTCGGCGACCTGAGCAAGGACGACACGTTGCGCCAGGAGATCGAGCGCCAGTTCGTCTCGATGATCCGCTTCGAAATCGACAAGCGCACGGGGCTCTACCGCCCGCTCACCGAACACCTCGACCCCGCGCTCATCCGCGAGGGCATCACGGGTGAGTCGTTCGAGACGCCTCCTGTCGTCGACGTCGACACCACACCCGCTCTCATTCGATTGAGGCCGCTCCAATGAGCATACATAGACTCCACACAACGCTCATCGTCTGCGCGTGTATGGGCTGGGCCTGCTCGGGTGAACCCGACCCGGGACAGGCCGACGCCGGTGAGTACGTAGCCCCTACGCTCGGAGAGCGTGGGCTGCCCACACAGGGCGGTCCTGAGGATGCAGGCGACCAGCCTACCTTCGATGGAGGAGACCCCGACCTCGAGTTCGATGCCAGCTCACCTGCGCCCGATGGGTTCGAGGGATGCTGCACGCTCACGTTCGCGATCGCCGACGACAACGCACAGGAAGACGAGCTCTATATCCAGCTCATGGGCTCGGACTCACCGCTATCCGGGGGGCCGACGCTCGCGTATGCAGATGGGATCTGGAGCGTGGAGGCCTGCGTGCCGCCAGCGTATGTGGGCACGTACTCCTACATCATCGGCCGCGAGGTCGATGGGGAGGTCGAGGAGACCGCCACCTACAACCCCCACGCCCCCTCCGATGATGGGCTGAGGAACCTCTGGCTGACCGCCGACTCCTGCGATGGCGCGTCTCTCGACCTGCACGCCCGAACGAGCGACCGCTGATCGCTGGTGCGCTCCGGTCACGAGCCAGGAGCAGGACTCTTCATGGACCAAAATGAAGAGGCCCCGGACTCGATGAGTCCAGGGCCTCTTCATGTGCGCGGCCCGAGGGAGATCACTCGACGGTGAAGTCGATGGCCTTCAGGACGGCGGCGCAGCGCTCGCAGCAGGTGCCCTCGGGGGAGCTGGGGGCGACCCACTGGTTCCAGCAGCGCGGGCACTTCTGGTTGGTCGAGGGGGTGACGGCGACGTCGAGGGCGCCGCCGCTGGTGGGCTGGCCCTCGACGAGCTCGACGCTGGCGACGATGAGGATCTCGACGAGGTCGGACTCGAACGCGCGCAGCAGCTCGAGGTCGGCGCCCATCGCGGTGATGACGACGTCGGCCTCCTGCGAGGACCCGATCTGATCGGGGCGCTTGTTCTTGCGCGGTCCGCGCTTGGCCTCGAGCGCCTTCTGGACCTCGCCACGCAGCGTGAGCAGGTCGGCCCAGCGGGCGTCCTCGACGAGCCCGACCCAGGACTTCGCCTCGGTCGGGAAGTCGGACCAGAAGACGTACTTCGGGTCGCCGGCGAGGCGCGGCATCGACTCCCACGCCTCCTGCGTGGTGAACGAGAGGATCGGGGCGCACGCGCGCAGGAGCGCGTCCACGGCAAGCCAGAACGCGGTCTGGCCGGAGCGACGGCGCGCGCTGTCGGGCTCGGAGCAGTACATACGGTCCTTGGCGATGTCCATGAACACGTTGGACATGTCCACGGTCATGAGCGACACGAGCGTGTGGTAGATCGTGTGGAACTGGTACTCGCCGTAGGCCTGCTCGATGCGCGCGATCGCCTGGCCGGTCCTGTGGAGCGCCCACCTGTCGAGCGGCTCGAGCTCGTCGAGCGGGAGCAGGTCGGTGGCGGGGTCGAAGCCGTCGAGGTTGCCGAGCATGAACCGCACGGTGTTGCGGATCTTGCGGTACGAGTCGGCCACGCGGTCCATGATCTCGTGCGAGAGCGTGATGTCACCGCGGTAGTCGACCGCGGCGACCCACAGGCGCATGACCTCGGCGCCGTGCTTGGAGAGCATCTTGGAGGGGGGCTCGAAGTTCTTCGAAGACTTCGAGTACTTGCGGCCGTCCTCGTCGACGACGAAGCCGTGGGTCAGGCAGGTCTTGTAGGGGGACTTGTCGCGCGAGAGCAGCGAGCACATCAGCGAGGACTGGAACCAGCCGCGGTGCTGGTCGCTGCCCTCGAGGTAGAGGTCGGCCTGATCGCCCAGGCCGAGCTGTGTCTCGAGCACGGCCGACCAGGACACGCCCGAGTCGAACCAGACGTCGAGGATGTCCTCCTCCTTGCGCCACGAGTCCGTGGCGCCGCACTCGCCGCACGCGCGCAGGTGCTCGGGGACGAGGTCCTCGGCCTCACGCGCGAACCAGACGTCGACGCCCTCGGACTCGACCATGTCGGCGACGTGGTCGGTGACCTCGCTCGTGGCGAGCACGTGGCCGCAGCCCTCACAGTGGAGGGCGACGATGGGCACGCCCCAGGAGCGCTGTCGAGAGATGCACCAGTCGGGGCGCTGCTCGACCATGCCGGTGATGCGATCCTTGCCCCAGTGGGGGACCCACTCGACGTCCTCGATGACCTCGAGCGCGCGCTCGCGCAGGCGGTATTCGGCGTCCTCGTTGCCCGAGGACTCCGGCTCCATGGCCACGAACCACTGGGTCGTGGCGCGGAAGATCACGGGCTTCTTGGAGCGCCAGCCGTGCGGGTAACGATCGATGGTGACCTTGTCGCCGACGCTGTTCAGGAGCGCGCCCATCTCCGCGAGATCCTTCTGGATCTGAGGGTTGGCCTTGTGGACCTGGACGTTGACGTACTTCTGGGTCTCCGGGAGGTCGTAGAACTTCCCGTAGCGGTTGACGGGGCAGAGCGTACGCTCGTCGTACTTGGCGACGAGGCCGTGGTGCGTGCCCAGGTGGAAGTCCTCCTGGCCGTGGCCGGGGGCGGTGTGGACGCAGCCAGTGCCCTGCTCGAGCGTGACGTAGTCGGCAGGGAGCAGGACGGACTCGCGGTCGATCCAGGGGTGGCGCGCGGCCAGGCCCTTCGACTCGCCGAGCTCACCCACGAGGTCGCGGCCCTCGAACGTGGTGAGGATCTCGACGGCGTCGGCGTCGATGCGGCACGCCTTCAAGGTCGACTCGCGCAGGCCGTCGGCGAGGACGTAGACCTCGCCCTCGTGGCGCACGAGCTGGTAGTCGAGGTCGGGGTTGAGGGCGACGGCGAGGTTGGCCGGGAGCGTCCAGGGGGTCGTCGTCCAGATGACCACGAAGACCTCGTCGTCGGGGCTGGTGTGGGCGGCGAGCTCGGCGGGGAGCTGCGTGAAGGGGAACTTCACGTAGACGTGCTCGGTGACGAACGAGTCGTACTCGACCTCGGCCTCGGCGAGCGCGGTCTGGGCGGCCCAGTCCCAGTGGACGGGCTTGAGGCCGCGGTAGGCGAGCCCGCGGTCGTAGATGCGCCCGAGCTCGCGGACGGTCTTGGCCTCGTAGGAGTAGTCCATGGTGCGGTAAGGCGCGGACCAGTCTGCGAAGACGAGCATGCGGCGGAACTCGTCGGACTGCCTCGAGACGAAGTCGTCGGCGTACTCGCGGCAGGCCTGACGGATCTGGACCTTGGTCATGTCGCGCTTCTTCTTACCCAGGTTCTTGTCGACCTGGTGCTCGATGGGGAGCCCGTGGCAATCCCAGCCGGGGTTGTAGGGGGCCTCGAAGCCAGCGAGTGCGCGGTACTTGACGATGAAGTCCTTGAGGACCTTGTTCAGGATGTGGCCGTGGTGGATGTTCCCGTTCGCGTAGGGGGGGCCGTCGTGGAGGATGAACTTCGGCGCGCCCTGCTCGGCGCGGCGAGAGACCATCTCGTAGTAGACGCGGTCGGCGTCCCACTGGGTGACGGCGTCCTCCTCGCGGTTGGCGAGGTTGGCGCGCATGGGGAACGCGGTCTCGGGGAGGTTGAGCGAAGCTTTGAAGCTGTTGGCCATGACATATCCCTTGGGCGAGCGGAGCGCCCGGTGAGCGGAGCGCGATCGTGTGTTCGACGTCAGCGCGTAGGTTCTTGCCCGGAACGGGTCACGCGCGCAAGAGCGCGTGCCGCGTGGAGGGCTCTCGTTTCGATGCGGAGGTGTTCGGAGGCGACTTCGTCACGGCGCGGGCGCCGAGCCTGTGGTTCAGGCCCGCGCCTCGGTAATGAGGGCGCCGGAGGGAGCGAGGCCGCGGGGGGACGCGGCGGGTATGCTCGTATAAAGGGTCGTGCTCATGGGCCTTCGGGTGGCGTAGGGAGCGTCGTCTCGGTCGAGACTTTGTAGCGTAGGCGGGGCGCGGGCGCAAATGAAGGGGTCGAGGGTGCGTTCGTGTGGGCGTGGAGTTTGTTTCGGGGCAGTAACCCCCGCCGCGCTTTGTGCCTGGAGCCCCCGCTGGGGAGCCGCGTGTGTCTTTGACGGGCGGGGAGGGCACGCGGCTGCCCTCCCCGCCGCCAGGCCTTCGGCCTTTGGCGCTCCCCGCTGGGGAGCTGGGTAACGTGCAGGGATCGTGGTGGGTGGTTCGCGGGGGCGACCATGCGGAGGTTCTGGTAGGTGCGGGGGGCGGTGTGGGCTCCCGTGGGCCACGCTACGCCCTTCCTGTCCGTCGAAGGCATTGGAATATACGCGCGCCCCTCGGAGCCCGTAGAAGGCCGCGCAGGCGGCAAGGCTCGCTGGACACTCCCACGCGCACCAAACACCGTGATCCCTGCACGTTACAAAGCTCCCCAGCGGGGAGCGCCAAGCCCGAAGGGCGGCGGCGGGGAGGGCTGCCGCGTGCCCTACACCGACCGTCAAAGACACGCGAACCACCCGCCCCACTCGGCCAAGCTCGTCGGGCGGGCGCCCGCGCGCAAACCGCGCCGCGAGGGAGGCCAGGGCTCGAACCGCGCCCGCGCGGGACTATAATCGAGGTGTCGCCTCACACGCCGCACGCCAGAGCGAGGTCCGAGATGTTCGTCCCACAGTCCAACAGCCTGCCAGCGCTCGTCGAGACCATGGAGCTGCTCGCGCGCGGCGCGGCCTCGCTGGCCGAGCTCGCCAAGTCCCGAGGCACGACCACGCGCACGGCCCGCTACTACGTCGACTTCGCGACCTGGGTGGGTTGGGCGACCGTGGAGGAGGCCGAGATCACGCTCTCGCGTGACGGGCGCGCGTTCGCGCGCCACGACGACCGGCGCGCGCGCCTCTTCGAGGGGGCGCTCGCGCGCACGGACCTCGTGCGCGCGATCCACAAGGCCCAGCGTCTGTCTCTTATACACATCTCCGAGCCCACGAGACAGGCAGAAATCTCG
>CAJXPN010000348.1 GCA_913058025.1 uncultured Myxococcales bacterium
CTACACAGAGTAGATCGTCGGCAGCGTCAGATGTGTATAAGAGACAGGCTCGAGATGTCGAGCGATGGCGCGCCCTGCCTGTCCACGAGCGCGGGGAGCATCCCCGCCTTGTCCAGCGGCTTGAGCGCGTTGTGTTTGAGCACGTTCATCCCGAGGCCGACGTGGCTGAGCGGCCGCGGCCAGCAGGCCTGGGCGAGCGCCTTGGTCGCTGTGCTCGTGAGCCCGCACTCGTAGAGCCCGAGGCGCTCGAGCGATGCGAGCTTGGGCGCGGCCGCAGCGAGCGCCTTGACCCCCGCCGCCTTGAAGCTCGTGTTCCGCGAGAGGTCGAGTGACACGAGCCTGGGAGCCAGCGCCGAGGCGCAAAGCGCCTCGATGTGCTTGGCCTTGAGCTGCGCGTAGCGCATGGCGAGCTCGCTCAGTCCGGCGCACCCCTCGCGCTCGGACAGCCTCTCGACGATCCCCGTGAAGGTGTCGAAGTTGTTCAGGTTGACGTCGTCGAACGTCACCGCCGAGAGCCCATCGAAGAGCCCGCCGTCCACGGCTTCGAACATCTCCTTGCGGTTCATCCTGAACTCGAACAACCCGAGGTGATCGAGATCGGGGAACACGGCCAGCCGCTCGCGCCACTCCGAGAACGCGGGCGCGCGGGACGCCACGATCATCAGCGACGTGACGAGCGGCGCCCACGCCGTCGCCTCGACGGCCTCGAGCTCGTCGAAGCTGCACTGGACCGTTCTGGCGCGAAGGGGCCAGCCCGAGAGCTGCTCCTTGGCGTAGTCGACGTAGCGGTCGGCGAAGACCCCTGGCGCGCGCGCCTCCATCCGCGTGATGACCTCGCAGACGTCGGCGAACACCGCGATGTCTGGCTGCCTCTGGAGCAACGAGCGAAGCTCCCCGAACTCTTCTTCATGTGACGTCGTATCCATCTCTCCACGCTCCTCTTTGGGTCGTTGGTGCGCCGCGCATTTAAGCGACTTCGAGGAGCCACGGCCATTGCTGTTTTGATCGTGTTGGGGCCTTTCGGCTCACGGATCGCCTACGCCTCGGCGCGCACCACCGCGTCGAGCACCGCGTGGGTGAGCACCGCGTCGACCTCTGGTGCTCGCCGCCGGTCGCGTTTGGGAGAGAACCAACCATTGAACGATGCGTAGAGCCAGCCTTCAGCTCGGCTCGAGTACACCGCGAGCCCTTCGAGCTCGGCCATCGTGGCCTCGTCCGTGCGTAGGAACACGTTGTCGAGCCAGCTCTTCCCGGCGCGTAGCGTGTCCGGGGAAGGGATGCAGTCCTCGAAGAAGAGCGAGGCGTAGACGGGCTCACATGACGAGACGACTCGCTCGGCGCGCCGTCGTATCCTGTTCATGGCCTGCTTCGCGCGCTTCTCGTTGGTGTCGCCGTCGATCGCGTTGCCAGGGGTTGTGACCGTCACGACGTTGCCGGTTCGCCAGACCTCGTCCTTCATGGTCTGGAGCGTGAACTCCGGGCGGATGTGGTGCATGTGGTTCACCGCCATCTCGTGTGCGGCGGCGGCCGCGTCGAAGGGGGTCGCGAACCACAGGTCGAGGGATATGAGTGGGCCTCGCATCGTGTCGCTCGGTGCGCTCGCTGGCGCGGCTCGAGTGAGGGCCGGGGTGCCTCCAGGAATCGCCTGACGTGCCTGAGCATTCCAGCCTCGCGCCCACGCGTTCACTCACGTTCGCCTGGAGTTCGCCTGGCGTTCGCCACCGTTGGGGAACTGAGCAGCGCTCGCGCCTGTTCTTGGCTTCGAGTTCGCAGGAGGGGAGAGTGCTGGGGGTGGTATTCCGGCGCGGTACCCCAGCCGCCGCTCACTCACGTTCGCTTGGCGTTCCCCACTTCTGGGGAACTCAGCTGCACTCGCGCCTGTTCTTGGTCGAGGTTGGCGTGGGCGCTTCGGTCGGCTGGACACAGATGTGCGTGGGAGCCCCTGTCGAACCTGAGCGCCGCCAAGGGCCTCGTGGGGCACGTCTCGATGGCTGTAGGTAAATAGCCACGCCGAGCCCGAGGCCCGCAGAACGCCTCCTGGGTGCCCTCCTGAGCCGATCGCCCCTGCGCGAGCCCCCGAAAAGCCACCCGTGAGCCACCAGCCACAATCGGGCGGTGATGCAGCTGAGGTCCCTGCGAGGGGACCGCGGAGTGAGCGTGAGCGAGCGGCCGCTGGGGGACCGTGCTGGAATCCCACCCCCAGTTCGCATCCAGCTCCGAAACGGCGCTCACCAGGATCGACGAGCTGGTGCACGGTGGCCCGAGTGAGGACCACGGCTACTTCGCGGACCTGGAGGATGGTTTCACGTGAAACACTGCTGAGCCCGTCGAGAGCGCGAGCTCTCGATGTTCCGCGACGCTCAGACCTGCGCGCCGGTCTTGCCGAAGCGGCGCTCGCGGTTGCCGAAGGCGTTGAGCGCCTCGACGAAGTGGCGCTCGTCGAAGTCGGGCCAGAGCGTCTCGGTGACGTGGAACTCGGAGTAGGCGAGCTGCCAGAGCAGGAAGTTCGACACGCGGAGCTCGCCGCTGGTGCGGATGACGAGGTCGGGGTCGGGCTGTCCGCCTGTGTAGAGCATCGAGGAGAAGATGGACTCGTCGATCTCGGACGGGTCGATCTCACCGCGGATGGCGGCCTCGGCGAGCAGGCGCGCCGCGCGCACGATCTCCTCTCGCCCGCCGTAGCTCACGGCGACCTGGAGGAGGAGCTCGCTGTTGTGGGCGAGGTGCCCCTCGAGGTCGGCGATCGACGAGCGCAGCTTGGGCGAGAGCTTCTCGCGGTCGCCGATGACGCGCAGGCGCACGTCGTTCTTGTTCAGGCGCTTTCGCTCGCGGCGGATGTAGAGGTCGAACAGGGTCATCAGCCCGGCGACCTCGTCCTCGGGGCGCGCCCAGTTCTGAGAGCTGAAGGCGTAGAGCGTGAGGACCTCGACGCCGAGGTAGCGGCACGCCTCGACGGTGCGCCGGACCGAATCCGCGCCGGCGTGGTGGCCTCGAAGGCGAGGCATCCCGCGGGAAGTCGCCCAGCGGCCGTTGCCGTCCATGATGACGGCGACGTGCCGCGGGACGGCCCCCGTGTAGCCGTCGAGGACGTCGGCGTCGACGGTCAGGTCGGCCGGTATGTTGCGCTTGGGCGCAGGCGTGTGAGGCTGTGTAGTCAAGGGCTCGCTCCATCCATGGGGGGCGCGTTGTCGGTCGAGCGGCTTGAACTTCCCAGAAGAGGATTACAATTTCTAGCCGCGTCGAGCCTCCGAGGGCGCTTCGCGCCCATACTCACGACAGGACGAGGGTGCCACAACGATGAACCTACGAACGGACGAATACAGGAGCCGACTGGAACGAGCGGGGGCTCAGTGGTCGGAGCATGACGAGGTCACTCGCTACGGGGACGTGGCCGTGGAGTGGCGAGCGGTGCGTCTGGGGGGCGTGGGGGTCGCCGACCGGGCGACCCGCGAGACGCTCGTCATGACCGGCGCGGGTGCGATCCAGTGGCTCCAGGGCCTGGTCACCAACGACCTCTTCACGCTCTCCGCGCCGGGCGCCGCACAGCGCACGCACGCCGTCAGCCGCCTGGGCCGCTCCATCTCCGACGCGCGCGTCGTGCACGTGCCCGGTCACATCCTGCTCGACCTCGAGCCGGGGACGATCGCGTCCGGGTTCCTCGGGCACCTGCGCCGCCACATCATCAACGAGGACGTCGGCCTGAGCGACGCGACGTCGACCACCGGCCGGCTCGGCGTGTACGGCCTGGACGCCGCGGAGCTGCTCGAGGCCAAGGGCTCGTGGGACCGCTCGCCCGCGTCACTCGAGGACTTCGAGGCGACGTGGGGGGAGGTCGCCGGCGAGGAGGTCATCGCGCTCAGGTCCCCGCTGACCGGGGAGCCGAGCTTCGAGCTGTTCCTGGGCCGCGCGGCGACCGAGGCGGTGTGGGTGGCGCTGTGCGACGACCCGTCGGTGCGCCAGGTGGGCGAGGACGCGCTCGAGGAGCTCCGCCAGGAGGCGGGCGTCCCGAGGTTCGGCGTCGAGTACGACGACACGATCATCCCCATCGAGGCCGACCTCAACCACACGATCTCGTACGACAAGGGCTGCTACCTGGGCCAGGAGATCGTGTGCAGGCTGGACACGAAGGGGAAGCCCGCGAAGTTCTTGCGGGTCCTCGACCTCGGCCCGGATGCCGAGGCCCCCGAGGTCGGCGACGGGCTGGTGCGCGAGGGCAAGAAGGTCGGCGTCGTGCGCGGCGTGTTCTTCTCGCGCGCGCTCGGGCGCCAGCTCGCCCACGCGTTCGTCAAACGCGGCGCGTACGAGGAGGGTGCGGTCGTGGAGGTCACCGGCCGCGGCGACGCGACGGTCCACGCGCTCGGCTGGGCGCTCGCCGCGCGTTGAGCCAGGGGGCGCCGAGCCCATATCGGTGCCTATAGTGCGTAGTGCCAGGATGTGAAGGTGGCCCGCGGGTGACCTTGCCATCTGCAGAAGTCGTGTACTAGAGTCGCGCGCGGTTGGACGCGCCAGATGAGCGCGCCGCACGGCCAACACACCTCGAGGACCTTTGAGTATCTTCGACCGCAGAATGGTCCTCTTCTCGGGGAAGGGGGGAGTCGGAAAGACGACGCTCGCGAGCGCCTTCGCGTACTCGTGCGCGCGCCGCGGCAAGAAGACGCTGCTCATCGAACTCAACGTCAGGGATCGCCTGAGCGCGCTGTTCGGCTCGATCGAGGTCGGGACCGACATCGTCGAGGTCGAGCACAACCTCTACGCCGTCAACATCACGCCCCAGACCGCCATGGAGGAGTACGCGCTGATGATGTTGCGCGTGCGGATGATCTACAAGGCGGTGTTCGAGAACCGGGTCGTGAGCTCGTTCCTCAAGGTGATCCCGGGCCTGAACGAGCTGGTGATGCTCGGGAAGGCGCACTACCACGCGACCGAGGTCGACGACCGCGGGCGCAACGTCTGGGACATGGTCGTCGTCGACGCCCCGGCCACCGGCCACGGCATCTTCTTCCTCCGGATCCCCACCGTCATCACCTCCATCATCGAGTCGGGGCCCATGTTCTCCGAGGCCAAGAAGATGGAAGACTTCATCCAGGACCCGGAGATGTGCGCGCTCAACCTCGTCACGCTCCCCGAGGAGATGCCCGTCAACGAGACGCTCATGCTCCGCGACGTGGTCCGCGACGACATCAAGATCCCCATCGGCTTCGTCACCGCCAACTGCGTGTACGACCCGCTCTTCGACGACCGCGAGATGGGCTGGGTCGAGGACACCGGCGAGGACACCTTCGAGGAGCCCGAGACCCAGGGCTTCATCGACGCCGCCCGCTTCCGAACCCAGCGCGTGCGGATGCAGCGCCCCTACCTCGAGCAGCTCGCGACCGAGATCGACGCGCCGTTCGTGCGCGTGCCCTACTACTTCACCGAGCGCTTCGACTTCCAGACGATCCGCAAGATCGCCGACGACATCGATCGTCAGCTCGAGCCGGTCGAACCCGAGCCCGCCGCGACAGACGGCGCGCGCGCCCCGCTGGGCTGAGGACTCCCGATGCCCGACTCTTCCAGACGTTTCGACAGGCTCGTGAAGCAACGCGAGATCGTCGTGTGCGTGCTGTCTCTTATACACATCTCCGAGCCCA
>CAJXPN010000349.1 GCA_913058025.1 uncultured Myxococcales bacterium
CTACACAGAGTAGATCGTCGGCAGCGTCAGATGTGTATAAGAGACAGGTCCTGTCCTACGCGCGCGTCGGTTACGACTTCCAGGTCGGGCCGTTCACGCACGCCGCGGGGGAGGGGCGCGTGATGCCGTCGTCGTGGTTCGCGGCGTTGCTCAACGGCGAGCAGCACGCCAAGCATCGGCTGGCGACGGCGATCACGTTCAGCACGACCGCGGTGAACAACACGATCTCGATGGGGATCTTCGACAACCCCGACATGGCCCATATCCGCACCTTCGACGTCGGCTCGAACCTGAGCCAGAACGTCAAGAAGAAGAACTTTTACAAGAAGATGGCGTCGTGCCCGCACCTCACTGGCGTGGACACGCTCATGCTCTCCACGGCGCCAAAGGGGGCGTACGTCGAGCTCGCCAGCGCGACCTCGCTGCCCAACCTCCGGCGCATCCTCGTGCGCTCGGACCTCTACAGGTCGGAGGCCGACCTGGAGGTCGCGGTCTTTGGCCCGTGGGCGCCCCAGCTCGAGTGCGTCGGCGTGACGCAGGTGGGGCACCTCGAGATGCTCGCGGCGCGTGTGGGTGAGCTCCCTGCGCTCGACACGCTCGCGATCGGGATGCACACCCGGACCGAGCTCGAGCTCTTCGTGGGCTACGCGCGCGCGATCAGGCCGCTGCTCGATCAGCTCCGTGAGGTCCAGATCGGCATGAGCAGCATGGACGACGGCGGCAACGAGGGGCTGGGCGTGCTGCTCGACGGGCTCGACACCGAGCTCGACGTCCTCGATCTCCGCGCGTCCGGCATGATGTCGCTCGAGGGGCCGATCGGCGTCGCGTTCGCCACGAAGCACATCGTCGCCAACGGCCTCGGCGCGCGCGTCGGCGAGCTGATCGTGGGTGAGAACGTCTCCGCCGAGGTCTGCGCGGCGTTGCGTGAGGCGGGCGTGAACGTGACCTCTCCCCTCGACGACTCGCCCGGTGCGCTCGACGCGGCCGCCTTCGAGTTCATCGAGGACCTCGCCCCCGGCGAGGCCGAGCGCGTGGCCGCGCACCAGGTACACCTGCACGACGCGATGATGTTCTCCGCCCCGAGCACCCACGCCTGGAGCACGCTCACGGGCGTGGTCGACGGGCTCGAGCGCCAGCTCGAGCCCGACGCGTTCGCCGAGGCCATCGACACGCTCCTGGCCCACCTCGAGCAGTGGCCCGATGGCCTGCGCGAGCTCCCCGAGCGGTGGTTCGGCGAGCTCCTCGCTGGCGACCCTTCGCCCAAGATCCGGCTCGCTCGCTCGCTCACGGCCCTGAACTCCTACCACGACGCGAAGGGCGTCGCGCGCTTCTGGGGGGCGATCGCCGCGGCCGGTAATGTGAACCATGTCAATGTGTTGAAGGTCGCTCATGCGGGTAAACAGAAGTTCTTCCTCGCCGCGATGGAGGAGCTCTTCGAGGCGGTTAGACCGAGCGCTTATGCGATCTTCTGGTCGGGCAACCCCGAGGTGAAGGCGCTCAAGGCGGCGCTCTCTGGCAAGGGCCTGTTGCCCGACCCGAACCCAGGCATCGAGTGGCCGAGCCAGCCGTTTTCGGCGGATATCGACGCGATGAAGATGCGCGAGGTGTCGCTCGTGGTCGCCTCTCCGGGCGACCTCCAGCGCGTGTTCGACCACGTGGAGCTGGACCACGTGGTCTCGCTCGACCTCAAGTTCGATCCGCCCTGGCGAGAGGACGTCGCGCCGGGCTGGGACCACGTGATCGCGAAGCCCGCGAGCTTCAAGCGGCTGCGTCACCTTGGCCTCAGGCTCAACGGCCGCGTCCCGGTCGACGTCTTCGCGCCGCTGGTGACCTGGCTGAGCGAGGCGCGCCCTGTGCACGTCGACGACTCGTTCTCTGGCTCGGCGCCCTACGACACCCCTGTGATGGAGCTCATCGAGGCTGGCGTGTACGCCCGAACCCACGGGTCCTCGGTCGAGCTCCCCCTCCGCGTCTCACAGGAGCAGGCGGTCGAGTTGTTCGGCCGGGAGGATGTCCACCTGGCGGGCGTGTCGCTCATGTACGGTGGCTACAGCGTCCCAGACACGCTCGACCTCGTGGGCGCGATGCACCCGTCGCTTCGACAGGGGATCATGTCGCTGAAGTGGCCGACGACCCCGAAGGAACTCACGCAGATCGACGAGCTGCTCTCGATGCTCCCCGCGCTGTCGACCTGGACGCCCATCTGCCCTGCGCTGCGCACCCGCGAGGGCCGCGCGCCGATGTTCGCCGCGCTCGCCGCGTCGCCTGCCTCGAAGCAGCTCGCGCAGGTGCGCACCGTCGGCGCGTACGGTGAGCAGGCGAAGTCGACGGCCGCCGAACTCAAGGTCCTCGACAGGGGCGCCGGGATGACCGCCTCGGGTTGGATCATGAGCAACCTGTGAGCACCCGTATGCCGACGCCGGCCCTACGAAAACACGCGCCCGTGCTTACGTTTCATGACGCGGCGCCCGGTACGTGAGGGCGCCAGCGATGTGTTAGACGAGTTCATGAGAGAGGAGCGATATGTTTGGTTTGTTGTTGGAGTGGTTGGTCCTGAGCGCGGCGTTCTTTGGCACGGCGCAGCTTTTGGAAGGCGTGAAGATCGAGAGCTTCGGCTCTTCGCTCGTCGTGACCGCGATCTACGCGACGCTGAACCTGTTCCTGGGCTGGCTGCTGTTCACGGTCTTCGCGGTCGGGACGCTGGGCCTGGGCTACCTGTTCGCGTTCGTGACGTGGTGGGTCATCGGCGCGATCATGCTGATGCTGACCGACGCGTTTACGAAGAGGTTGAGCGTGAAGGGCTTCGGCACGGCGCTCGTGGCGAGCGCGGTGATCTCGCTGTTCAGCTCGGTCGGTCACTGGGTGGTGAACACGCTCCTCGCCTGACGACGCCGCGGAGGCCGCGCCGATGACCCTCGAGCTCCACACGCAGCGCCTGCGCCTCACGCCCCTCACTGGGGATGACGCGCAGGCGCTCTTTTCGTACAGGCGCCTCCCGGAGGTCACGAGGTTCCAGAACTTCGTCCCCGCCGGCGTCGCCGACGCCGAGGCGTTCATCGCGTCCGTGCAGGGGCGCGACCTCGGCGCCTCCGACCAGTGGTGTCAGCTCGCGGTGCGCCTGCGCGAGACCGACGAGCTCGTCGGCGACGTGGGCGTCCAGCGCATGAGCCACGGCGCCAAACAGGCCGAGATCGGCTTCACGGTCGCGCCCTCGCACCAGCGCCGCGGCCTGGCCATGGAGGCCGTCACCGCGCTGCTCGGGCACCTGTTCGGCGAGCTCGACCTCCACCGCGTCACGGCGTCGGTGGACCCTGAGAACGTGGGGTCCTGCGCGCTGCTCGAGCGCCTGGGGATGCGCCGGGAGGCGCACCACGTGAGGAGCTACTGGTTCAGGGGGGCGTGGGTCGACGACGTGGTGTACGCGATGTTGCGTACCGAATGGTCGAACGCTCGACCCTGAGGGTGTTTCACGTGAAACACCCTCAGGGTTCTGTTCACACCTTGGCGCCCAGGCCGAAGAGGAGGACCTCCAGGCGGCGCATCTCGTCGCGGTAGGACGCGGCCTTCTCGAACTCGAGCTTCTTGGCGGCCGCGCGCATCATCGTGTCCAGGTCCGCGACGCGGTCGCGGATGATCTGGGGGTCGATGTCGGAGAGGTCGATGCCGGGGACCGGCTGGGTCTTCATCTTGGGCTCGGCGCTCTCGTCCTCGGGGATGTGCTCCTCGAGGTCGTGGATGCGCTTGATGATGGTGCGCGGCGTGATGCCGTGCTCGATGTTGTAGGCCTCCTGGATGGCGCGGCGTCGGTCGGTCTCGTCGATCGCCTCGCGCATCGACTTCGTGAGCTTGTCTGCGTAGAGGATGACGCGGCCGTTGGAGTTACGCGCGGCGCGGCCGATCGTCTGGATGAGGCTGCGGGTGGAGCGCAGGAAGCCCTCCTTGTCGGCGTCCAGGATGGCCACGAGGCTGACCTCGGGGATGTCGAGCCCCTCGCGCAGCAGGTTGATCCCGATGAGCACGTCGAAGATGCCCTTTCGCAGGTCTCGGATGAGGTTCATGCGCTCGAGCGTGTCGATGTCGCTGTGCAGGTAGCGCACCTTCACGCCGAGCTCGCTCAGGTACTCCGTCAGGTCCTCCGACATCTTCTTCGTGAGCGTCGTGATCAGCACGCGCTCGCCCCTCTCGACCCTGATCAGGACCTCGCCGTAGACGTCGTCGACCTGGTCGGTGGCCGGGCGGATCTCGATGATCGGGTCGATGAGGCCGGTGGGGCGGATGATCTGCTCGACGACGACGCCGTCGGTCTTGTCGACCTCGAAGTTGCCGGGCGTGGCCGAGACGAAGATGACCTGGTTCATCGTGTCCTCGAACTCGTCGAACTTCAGCGGCCGGTTGTCCAGCGCGCTGGGGAGCCGGAAGCCGTGGTCGATGAGCGAGGACTTGCGCGCCTGGTCGCCGCGGTACATGCCGCCGACCTGGGGGACGGTCACGTGGGACTCGTCGATGACGAGCAGCCAGTCCTTGGGGAAGTAGTCGAGGAGGCATGGCGGCGCCATGCCCGGATCTCGCCCCGACAGGTGGCGTGAGTAGTTCTCGACGCCCTTGCAGTAGCCCATGGTGAGCATCATCTCGATGTCGAACTGCGTGCGCTGCTCGATGCGCTGGGCCTCGACCAGCCGGTCGTTGGCGACGTACCACTCCAGGCGCTCCTTGAGCTCGGTCTGGATCGACTCGATCGCCGACTTCTTTCGCTCCGCCGGGATGACGTGGTGGGAGTTCGGGTAGATCGCGATCCGCTCGATCTGGCGCACGCGGCGGCCTCGCAGCGGGTCGATCTCGTAGATCGACTCGATGTCGTCGCCGAACATCTCCACGCGGATCGCGCGGTCCTCCTCGTGGGCCGGGAAGATCTCGATCGTGTCGCCGCGCACCCGGAACGTGCCGCGGTGGAAGTCGTGGTCGTTCCGGTCGTACTGGATCTCGACGAGCTTCTTGAGCATCGCCTCGCGGTTCATCTGACCGCCCTCCTCCAGGAAGAGCATCATGTCCAGGTACGCCTCCGACGACCCCAGGCCGTAGATGCACGACACGCTCGCGACGATGATCACGTCCCGACGCTCGAACAGGCTGCGCGTGGCCGCGTGGCGCATCCGGTCGATCGCGTCGTTGATCGCCGAGTCCTTCTCGATGAACGTGTTCGTCGAGGGGATGTACGCCTCGGGCTGGTAGTAGTCGTAGTAGGAGACGAAGTACTCGACGGCGTTGTTCGGGAAGAACCCCTTGAGCTCGCTGTAGAGCTGGGCGGCGAGCGTCTTGTTCGGCGCCATGATCAGCGTGGGCCGCTGGGTGTTCTCGATGACCTTCGACACCGCGAACGTTTTGCCCGTGCCGGTGGCCCCGAGCAGGACCTGGTACTTGTCGCCGCGCTCGAGCGCCTCGGTCATCTCGGCGACCGCGCGGGGCTGGTCCCCGGCGAGCGTGTAGTCGCTGACGAGCTCGAACCGGCGCCTGGCGATCTCGGGGTCACTGGCCACCACTGGGGCCGGGGTCGTGGGCTCCGTGCTCATCCGTACACCCTGTCTCTTATACACATCTGACGCTGCCGACGATCTACTCTGTGTAGAT
>CAJXPN010000350.1 GCA_913058025.1 uncultured Myxococcales bacterium
CGCGTGCGCGGTGCGCCTGTGGCTCGTCTACGATCAGGTCTGGTGGCTCGTCGTGGGCATCTCCAGCGTCGCGCTCGCGTCCATCGCGACCTCGCTGACCACGTTCATCAGGCGCCCCGAGTACGCGGGCAAGGAGATCAAGCCTGGCGTGTACGTCGAGCGTGAGGCCCCGAAGAGCCTGGTCGGGAAGGTCGTGCGGCTGATCGAGACCGTCGCCCAGCTCATCATCCACTACCCCTCCTGGTTCCACTTCGCCGCGCTCGTGGGTCTGATCGACCTCGCCGCGCTCGCCGGGTTCCCGGGCTGGCGCCTGGACGGCGCGTTGATCTTCTTCGTGCCCTTCATGGGCATCTACCTGCTCTACGCGAGCAAGACCGCGCTGGCGATCTTCCTGAGGCTCGCCAGCCCGAGGTTCTACGACACCCCGAAGGAGGGATGAGGATGAGAGCGATCATCATCGCGGCGGGCCGCGGGAGCCGCCTGGGCGACCACACCGACGAGCGCCCCAAGTGCATGGTCGAGGTCGGCGGGCGCTCGATCCTGAGCTACCAGCTCGAGGCGCTGCGCGCCCACGGCGTCGACGACTTGCACGTCGTCCGGGGTTACCTCGCCGATCGCCTCGTCGTGCCCGGCGCGACCTACTACCTGAACGAGGACTGGCCCCGGAACAACATCCTTGGCTCTCTCTTCTTCGCCGAGGAGGCGCTCGAGGGCGACCTGCTCACGACCTACTCCGACATCGTCTACGGAGCGGAGGTCGTCGAGGCCGCGCTGGGCGGCGACGCGGACGTCACGCTCGTGGTGGATCGCGAGTGGGCCAGGGCGTACGAGGGCCGCCACGACCACCCGGTCGAGCAGGCCGAGCTCGTGGAGCTCGCGGAGGGTGGCCGCGTGTCCCGCGTGGGCAAGTGGGTCGGCTCCGAGCGCGCCGTGGGCGAGTTCATCGGGCTCGCGCGCTTCACGGCGCGCGGCGCCGAGGCGATGCGCGAAGCGTGGGCCGCGATCCACGCGTCGCATGACCCGGAGGGCCCCTGGCGCCACGCCGACCCGATGCGTAAGGCCTACCTGGCCGACATGCTCGAGGAGCTCGTCGACCGCGGCGTCCACGTCGGCGTCGCGATGATCGATGGGGGGTGGCGCGAGATCGACACCGTCGAGGACCTCGCGCGAGTAGGGCAGGACGGTTGGGGCTGAGCAGTAGGAGCTGAGCAGGAGGGGCCGCGTCACGAGGAGGTGACGGGCCTCGCCCACGCTCGACTCACTGGGCTGGCTCGACCGTCTGGACCCAGGTCACCATCTTCCAGATGTCCTCTTCGGAGACGCGCCCACCGTATGAGGTCATCGCCGTGCCCTCGATTCCTTCACTGATCGAGAGGAAGAGGCGACCTTCGGGGGCGTCCGCGATGGTGGATAGGTCGAGGAGGTTGCCGTCGTTGCCGTTTCGGCCATGGCAGCCTGCGCAGTTCTCGTTGTCGTATGCGACCTTGCCCTCGGTGGCGGCTGCGGCGTCTCCAGCGAACGGGTTGTTCAGGCCAACCCATGGGGGCTCACCGTTGTTGTCCTCCGCCTCACCTGAATCACCGCATGCAGTGAGCGCGGTGGCGAGGGCGAGCATGAGGAGGAGCGTGAGCGAGCGTGTGGGGGGTGTCATCGGGTCGTTCTCATGGTGGTGGGAGCGAGGGCGCGTCTGGTCTTTGGAACGCATGAGCGTCGTCTGGGTTTCGCCGACACTGTGAGTGTGGGCGTCCTTCATGAGATCGCTCATTCGAGCGGGGCAAGTCAAGCTTTGGTGTGCGGCGCCGAGGGGGCGGCGCGGAGCGAGGACACCTCATCGTCGGAGGCGCGCATCATAGGATCCGATGGAGACTCCTCGATCCTAAGCTCTTGACCTCTTGGTCACACGCGTTAGGCTCCTGCGTGGCCGCGCCTCAGTGCGCCCCCGACCCAACCTCAAGCGAATCCAATGGAGCACAGGTTTATGGCAGAGCAGCCCTGGAACCAGTCGATGTCCGACGAGCAGTTCGAGTTCATGCGCGAGATCCTCGGCGCCCCCAGCCCGGTGGGCCTGGAGGCCTCGATGACCCACGGCGTCATCGTCCCCTACTTCGAGAAGATCAAGCACGAGTCCTGGGGGATCCACACCTTCAAGGGCACGGCGAGCGTCGTGCTGGACACGCACCCTGGCCGTGACGACATGCTCACGGTGATGTTCGTCGGCCACGCCGACAAGATCCGCATGCAGGTCCGCTCGATCGGCGACGACGGCAAGATCTGGATCAACTCCGACTCGTTCCTCCCGGGCGTCTTGCTCGGCCATGAGGTCCTGCTCTTCAGCCAGAACCCCGAGACGCCCGGTGACTGGCGCGTCCTCGAGGGCGGCACCATCGAGGCGCTCGGCGCGATCCACTTCGCCGACGCGGAGCAGCGCAGCGGCAAGAAGGGCGTGACCCAGAAGCAGCTCTACCTCGAGCTCCAGATGCACGGCGAGCGACGCAAGGAGCAGGTCGAGGCGTTGGGCATCCGACCCGGCGACCCGATCATCTTCGACCGCAAGATCAAGCGCGGCTTCAGCCCCGACACGTTCTACGGCGCCTACCTGGACAACGGCCTGGGCTGCTACGCGACCTGCGAGACCGCCCGCATGTACGCCGAGAACCCGCTGCCCGACGTCCGCGCGCTCTTCGCGATCGCGAGCCACGAGGAGATCGGCCGCATGGGGTCGCGCGTCCTCGCTGGCGTGCTCGAGCCCGACGTCCTCATCGGCCTGGACGTCAACCACGACTACGACGCCGCGCCCGGCATCGGCGACCGCCGCATGACCCCGCTCAAGATGGGCGGCGGCTTCACGCTGACCACCGGCGCCATCACCTCCGAGTACCTCAACGCGCTCATCGAGCGCTCCGCGCGTAAGGAGGACATCCCTTACCAGAAGTCGGTCTCGGGGCGAGACACCGGCACCGACGGCATGGCTGGCTTCTTCGCCGCGATCGACTGCGCGTCGACCTCGGTCGGCTTCCCGATCCGCAACATGCACACGATCAGCGAGACCGGTCACACCGGCGACGTCATCGCCGCCGCCCACGGCATGTACGCCGCGCTGGCGACCATGCAGGAGGAGGGCACCACGGCCGACACCTTCCGCCAGGGCCACGCTCGCCTCGACGGGATCGAGGCGATCACGCACCAGGCGCTCCCCGACGAGGAAGAGTGACCTGCTCGGACAGCTCCTGAACGCATGAGAGGCCGACCCCACCAGGGGTCGGCCTCTCTCGTCGTGGAGTGTCTCCCCAACGTGCTGCGCGATCCTCTCTGCGCATGAAGAACATCCTCGCTGCTCTTTCCGCCCACGCGTCCGGCGTCTATAATCGATGGTGTACACCACACCATGGAGCCGACGATGAGCGATCAAGCAGCCAACCCTGCCAACCGCGAAGGCCAGATCTTCATCGGCGTCGCCGCCGCGTTCGCCGTGCTCTGCGTCTCGATCCTGGGCGGCATCTCCTACTACACGTTCAACCACGAGCGCGTCCCGACCGTGCACCACGGTGACCTGGGCGCGTCGATGCTCGGCGCGGTCTCGGTGACCCCCGACGACGGCTACACGCCCACGAGCGCCTACATCGAGGAAGGCGCCGACTCCGACGTCACCAATATGGGCTTCGAGAAGGGCGCCCCCGAGGGCGGCTCGAAGCGGATCTCGGACGAGGACGTCCAGGACGTCATGTACGGCCACCAGAACGACCTTCTCGGGTGCTACGTCGACGGCCTCGAGGACGACCCCGACATGGCCGGCCGCGTCGACTTCCACTTCCGCGTGCGCGGCGACGGCCACGTCGCCATGGTCAAGATCACCCGCTCGGGACTCCACGACCGAGCCACCGAGGACTGCCTCGTCGGCTCCGCTCGCCGCTGGACCTTCCCCAGGACCGGCGCCGCCGCGCTCTCCAAGTTCGACACGGACTTCACGTTCGCGACCGAATGACGGCCGACCCCGTGGAGCCCGGCCACGTCTTCATCGTCCACGCCGACCTGACCTGCGTCGCCTGCGACGCCTGGCTCATGCCCTGCGGCTACGACGCGCGCCCCAACCCCTTCTGGTGGACCGACGTCGAGCGCGACCCCGACTTCGTCTGGCGCCGGCCGCCCGTCGACTGGGACTACCGCGCTCGCCGCTGCTACAAGCTCTACGAGCGCCGCCACCTGGACTCCGCCGGCGTCTGGCGCCCGACCCCGTGGCTCGTCAACGTCGGCGGCGGCTCCTCGCTCGGCGTCGAGTGGTTCGTCGACGGCGTCCGCGAGTTCTTCGCCCGCGTGGCCGCCGACCCCGACCTGAAGGAGCCGATGAACCGCCGCGCGCGGCCGCTCGTCGCGCTCCCGATCGTGGGCACCGGCTACGGCGGCATGCGCCACCGCGCCGGTGAGGTCGTCCGCGCGCTGCTCCCGTGCCTCTACGAGGCCGTCTCCGAGCACGGCTTCGACGTCGCGCTCGTCATCAAGGACGGCGCCGACTACGCCGCCGCCCAGCGCGAGCGCCTGAGCTACCACCAGGACGGCGTGCACCGCTGGCCCGCGCTCGGCGCGCCCCTGCGCGAGCGCGCCGACGAGCTCGCCCGCCGCGCCTCCCAGGGCGAGCTCGTGGTGTTCCTGGGCTCGGGCGTCTCCGTCGGCGCCGGGTTGCCGACCTGGGGCGCGTTCCTTCGCGAGCTCTCCGCGCTCCCCGAGCAGACCGTGCGCATCGACTGGGAGCAGCTCGAGCGCTGGTCCTACGCCGACCAGGCCCGCATCATCGAGCGCGGCTTCGGCGACAAGGCCGTCATGGCGCACGCGATCTCGCGCATGCTCCGCCGACGCCACTACTCGCTCACCCACGCCTTCGCCGCCGCGCTCCCCACCCGGCAGGTCGTCACCACCAACTACGACACCCTCTTCGAGCAGGCCTCCGTGGCCATCGGCGAGCCCGTCTGCGCGCTCCCCTACGACAAGGTCTCCGCGCGCGCCCGCTGGATCCTCAAGCTCCACGGCTGCGTCGACCACCCCGACGACATCGTCGTCACCCGCGAAGACTACATGCGCTACTCCGAGCAGCGCCGCGCCCTGGCCGGCATCGTCCAGTCGCTCCTGCTCACCCGGCACATGCTCTTCATCGGCTTCTCCCTCGACGACGACAACTTCCACCGCATCGCCGACGACGTCCGCAAGGTCGTCGTCGAGTCCGTGGGCAACCCCGGTGAGCCCTTCGGCTCCTCGATCGTCCTCCACGACCGCCCCTTCCTCAAGGACCTGTGGCGAGACGAGGTTGACATGGTCGCCGTGGGCGAGGACTCCCACTCCATCGCCGAGGCCGCGCGCCGGCTCGAGATCTTCCTCGACTACCTGCTCGCCCACACCGTCGACCCCCGCTACCTGCTCAACGAGCGGTTCTCACACATCCTCACCGAGCCCGAGCGCCAGCTCCGCGACGAACTCCTCGCCATGCTCCGCCGCGTCGACGGCTCCGTCTGGCGTACCCCCGCCTGGTCCAAGATCGCCCACGCCCTCGTCGAGCTCGGCTGGGACGGCAAGCTCTCCTGACGCTGTCTCTTATACACATCTCCGAGCCCACGAGACAGGCAGAAATCTC
>CAJXPN010000351.1 GCA_913058025.1 uncultured Myxococcales bacterium
TGCTCGAGGAGGCCGACCGCCTCAGCGAGGCCAACCCCGCGCGCGCGCTCGCGCTTCGGGTGTTGCGTGGCCGCGCGGTCGCACGCGCGCAGGAGGTGTGGCCCGGCCGCGCCAGAGCGCCAGCGCGAGTGACGCCGAGTGAGCGCGAGCCCACCGATGAGCGCGGCGGGCGCCCAGAACCTCGCCTCGAGCTCGAGCCGCCCGAGCGCGAGCGCGCCGCGCGCCGACTCGCTCCGATCGAGCGCGGCGACGAGCTCCTCGAGCCAGCGCGGCTCATCGGGCAGCGAGCGCGACCGCAGCAGCTCCTCGGCGCGCGAGGCGTGGCCGGGCGCGCCGTGGCGCCAGAGCGCGAGCGCAGCGAGCGCGGCGTTCGGAAGGAGCGTGGGCCGCGCCGTCGAGGTCGATGTCGCGATCGACCACAGCGTGTCGTGGTCGACCGGCTCGAGCGCGTCGAAGGTCCTGCGGCCGAGCAGCGAGAGCAGGTCACGGTCGTCGCGCGCGGGCGCGGCCTGCTCCTCGGTGGCGCCCGCTCGAGAGAGCTCCTCGGGGTCGGGCGCGATGAACAGTGGCTGGCTCAATCGGGTCCTCGAGCGTGGCGGGGGCGCGACACATACACAAGGGAGAGCGCTCTGGCGGCCCGAGTGATTCCTCGGCAGAGGATCACCCTGGCGCTCAGGGCGCGACGACCTCGGGCTGCCCGCCCTGGGTGATCCGGTAGCGCGCGTTCGCCGCGAGCTGGAACGTCTCGGTCGTGTTCGAGGCGTCGGGCCAACGCACCGTGACCTCGACCTCGCACGCCTCGCCCAGGCCGAAGTGCAGCGCGGTCCCGTGCTGCACGCCGTAGTGTCCATGCCCGCCGCCGACCTCGGCGACCTGACTGCGCTCGCCCAGCTTCACCGTGGCCTGCGCGCCGATGGCCGCGCGGTTCGCGCCGTCGCCTCCCACGAGGTCGAGCTGGAGCCAGCGGTTCTGGTTCCCGAGGACGTTCTCGAAGTAGCGCGCGTGCGCGTCCGGGTAGCAGTGGTCTCCGCTCGAGCAGCGGCCTCGGGAGTGCCCGATGACCAGATCGAGGTCGCCGTCCCGGTCGAAGTCGGCCACGGCCACGCCGTGCGCGCTCGTGTGGTCGATCCCGTCCGCGATCGGCACCGGCGTGAACGCCCCGTCCTCCTTCTGATGGAAGAGCAGCGCGCGCGTGCCGGGGTAGTCCGTCGAGTTGATCAGGATGTCGAGGCGGCCGTCGTTGTCGAAGTCGAAGAGCGCGCCGGTGATGTCGCCGTCGTCCCATGTCTGGCCACTGCGCGTGCGCCCGAGCCCGAGCGCGGCCCGCCCCGGCCGCGTGAACGTCACGTCCTCGCCGCCGTCGTTGAGCAGGACCTCACTCGGGTCGCTCGAGAGCCCGACGTCCCAGTGGACGATCTCGGTGGTGAGCAGGTCGAGGTCGCCGTCGCCGTCGACGTCGCCGCACGCGGTCGTGCCCGAGTTCCCGCCCAGCCGGAACGGCTCGCGGTCGTTCGCGTGCCCCCAGCGGAACGCGTCGGCCTGCGCGTCGCATCGGATGAGCCGGGGCGCGGAGACGCCCGCGCAGTCCGGGTCGTCCGGGTTGATCACGCAGTGGCACCGCGCCGACTCGTTGTCGGACCAGTCGGTCAGGTCGTCGAAGGCGTAGCCCGAGGCGACCGAGCGGTTCTCGAAGCGGGCCGCGCCGCGCGTGACCGACTGCCAGAGGTGGTTGGGCGCGCGCCCGTAGGACGCCGAGAGCAGCTCCGGGGCGCCGTCGCCGTTGAGGTCGCAGGCCGCCGAGCCCCACGAGTTCGTGTGCGCGCGGCCCTCGTTGATGGCGTCGAGCGCGACCCAGCCCACGGTCGTCAGCCCGACGGAGGACGTGACCTCCTCGAAGGTCCCGTCCCCGGCGCCCTTGTAAAGCCGGTCCTGTTCGGTCCCGCCGTGGGTCACGAAGATGTCGACGTTCCCGTCGCGGTCGTAGTCGGTGAAGGACGCCCCGCCCCTCACGGCGGATTGCCCCGCGAGCCGCAGCGAGGCCGTCGGCGGCGCGAGGCTGAAGGACCCCTGGCCGTCGTTGAGCAGGATCTCGGCGCCCTCGACGAACGAGCCCTGCGGGTCACTGGGCGCGGAGTACGCGTCGAGGTCCCCGTCGTTGTCGACGTCCGCCCACACGACGACCTCGGTCGGCCTCCCCTTCGTCACGTCGCCGTCCCGGCGCGCGATGAACCCGGACGAGACCGTGACGTCCTCGAAGCCCCCGTCCTGGGTGTTGCGCATCAGCCAGGTCGAGCGCGTGCCCCCCGCCGTGAGATCGTCCCCCGTCGAGCTCACGCGCCTGAGCGCCAGGTCCGTGTAGCCGTCGCCGTCGATGTCGGCCGCGCTGATCCGCACCGCCACCGCGGCCGCAGCGTCGAAGCCCGCGCGCGCCGTCGCGTCCTCGAACGCCTTCGTCCCCGCCGACCAGCCTCCACCTCCGGTCAGCGGCGCGCACGCCGCGCCGCCGTCGGGCGAGGAGGTGTCCTGACCTCCGTCCGACTCGTCGATGATCACGACCTGGTCGTTGTTCTCCGCGCCCGCGCCCGTCCCGCAGGACGCGACGAGCATCGCGAGTGGGAGTATAAGTCTTTGAGAACGCTGACCAAGCGGTTTGTCTTGAGCTGTTGAGTTCATGTCCCTTGGTGTGCTAGCGTCTGCCGCCTTTCGACCCTCCGCGACGTCCGAGCCATGCTCGGGCATCGACACGCCTTCGGCGGCGCGGTCGTTCGGGCGAACGTTTCTACGACGATGAGTAGGTACCGTGTGGGCGAAGAGCGCCGCGCGGTGACGATAGCACGCCGTCGAGCGCCGACTCAAACCAGTCGGCCGAACGCTCGCCACCCCTCCGACGCACACGACGACCCGGACCACCCTCGAGGCCCACCGAATGAAGCACACCATCCTACGACTCGCCACGCTCCTCACCTGCGTCGCGCTCTCCGCGTGCCTGCCCGATCGGAGCAGCGACGGCGGCGGGGACGGCGACGGCAACAACGGCGGAGGCGGCGTCGAGTGCGACGCCGGGCAGATCTTCAACCCCGTGCTCGGGCGCTGCATCGACGACGCCAGCGGCGGGAACAACACCTCGGGCGCCAACAACACGGCCGGCAACAACACGACCGGCGGGAACAACACCAGCGGTGAGAACAACACCTCGGGTGGCAACAACACCTCCGGCGGCGACAACAACACGACCGGGCCGGGCGAGAACAACATCCCCGACCCGAACGCCTGCGGCTACGGGTCGCTCAAGGGCAGGGCGTGCGCGCCCAGCGGTGAGGTCCTCGGCGCGGCCACGGTCACCGTGACCGGCGTCGACTGCAACGAGGGCGGCGCGCCCTTCACGCTCACCGTCCAGACGCTGGGCGACGGCTCCTACGACCTCACCGACGTGCCCAGCGGGCTCCACGAGGTCACCGTCTCCACCGGCGGCTCGTTCTCGCGCACCTTCCCCGCCCAGATCTTCGACGGCCAGGACACCGACCTCACCAGCCAGGCCGCCAAGTTCTGCATCGAGAACGACGTCGACATCGCCGTCATCGCCGGCTCCTACGACGACGTCGAGGGTGTCCTCGACGAGCTCGGCCTCGAGTACGACATGAAGGGCGGCGACGGCGGCCTCAACCAGGACACTCGCCCCTACAACGAGGCGATCGACTTCCTGACCGACCTCTCCGCCATGTCGAACTACGACATCATCTTCATCAACTGCGGCGAGCTCTGGGGCCAGCTCAACAGCCGCGACGCGGGCAAGGTCACCGCGGTCATCGGGAACCTGCGCCAGTTCATCGACCAGGGAAAGAGCGTCTACGCCTCCGACTGGGCGCACATGTTCATCGAGCGCCCGATGCCCGACGCCATCGACTTCCTGGGCAACGACCTCTCTCTGGCCGACGCCCGCGACGGCTTCGCCCCCCAGGTCATCCAGGGCTCCGTCGAGAACCCCGCGCTGCGCACCGTCCTGGGCGTCGACACCGTCGCCATCGACTTCCCGCACGACCCCCCCGTCATCTACAACAACAACTGGACCATGGTGGAGGGCGCCTCGGCCTCGGCCACCGTCCACATCCGCGGCGACGCCGACCGCTGCGCCCAGGGCTCGCTCCTCTCGGGCGCGTGCCCCTCGGTCGAGGGCTCGCTGCCCGGCTCCCCGCTGCTCGTCTCCTTCCGAGACCCGAACACCGGCGGCGCCGTCGCCTACACCTCGTTCCACAACCACGCCGACGAGTCCGTCCCCGTCAGCGAGGAGATCGAGAAGATCCTCAAGTTCCTGATCTTCCAACTCTGAGCGCCAACTTCGCCCCCCGCGCTTTCGATCTCCGGCCAAATCAGTATGATTTGGCCGGGCGCGCTCTGGCGCCCCGAAAATCACGCACCCACCGCCGCGCTCGCGGCGACACGCCCCACGAGGAGAACCACATGGCAGAACTCAGAGTCCACGGACAGGACGAGGTGCTCACCGACGCCTCCCAGATCGACGCCTTCGTCAAGCAGTACGGCATCGACTACGAGCACTGGGACATCACCAAGCTCTCCGCGGCGGGGCTGGCCGACGACGACAAGGAGGGCATCCTCGAGGTCTTCTCCGACGAGATCGCCGCCCTCAAGGCACGCGGCGGCTACCAGTCCGCCGACGTCATCTCGCTCGTGCCCCAGACGCCCGATCTCGACGTGCTCCTCGCCAAGTTCGACAAGGAGCACCTCCACTCCGAGGACGAGGTCCGCTTCGTCGTCGACGGCCGCGGCGTCTTCACCATCCACGGCCCCGACGACGTCGTCTTCGACGTCGAGGTCCACGCCGGCGACCTCCTCGTCGTCCCCGCCGACACCTGGCACTGGTTCACGCTCTGCGACGACCGCACCATCAAGTGCATCCGCGTCTTCGAGTCCACCGACGGCTGGGCGCCCCTCTACCGCGCCGAGGGCGCGGCACAGTGAGCGCGCGCGCGAACGCCGCGCTCCTGGCCGCGGGCGCCTGCGCGCTCGCGCTCGTCGCGGCGCCCTCGCGCGCCCTCGCCGACGTCTCCCTCGAGGCCACGCTCCAGCGCGACTGGGCGCTCCCGCTCGGGTTCGACCCGCTCTCGGCCTCCCTGGGCTCGAACCGCGACGGCCTCGTCTGGCTCGCGGCGACCTCGGGCGTCGAGGCCGCGTCGACGTGCGTCGTCGTCGTCGCCGACGACCAGCGCGCGCGCTCCTTCCAGCTCAGGCCACGTGAGATCCCCTCCGAGTGCGTCGCCGTCACCGTCTCCTCCGACGGATCGATCTTCGCTCGCCTGAGCGACCCGACCGCCGCGCTCGAGCAGCCCCGCGGCGTGACCGTCGCCGTCGAACCCGACGGCGCGATCTCCTGGGAGTTCTACGACGACGACCTGCTCGAGGCCGACCCCGTCGCCGACGGCGGCCCCGGCGACTTCCAGGGCACCTACGACGCCCCCGTCGGCCCCATCGCCTGGTCCCCTGGCCTCGGGCGCCTGCTCGCCTTCACCGGCGCCGCGCTCGAGCTCGGCCAGACCGCCCAGCCGCTCACCAACGGCCACGCCGTCGACGACGACCGCGGCGCGCTCGCCGTCTCCGGCC
>CAJXPN010000352.1 GCA_913058025.1 uncultured Myxococcales bacterium
GGCATTCTTTATCAAGCGATCTCAGACACTTCGGGCCTTAACCGGACACGCATGGCGTCACTACACATCCCCAGAACACCACACCCTAAACTGGCACCTCGGTTGAGCCCCCAGCATTTTACGATGCCTGTTTGATTCATACCGCACGTAAAGTTGGAGCTCGCTTTTACCGTGGTCATCCCACTGGGCAGCGAGGACACAAGTCGTTCACTATTGAAACTGTCCTCGGTGTTACCGAGGCCTAGCTGACCGCTGTCGTTCTGACCCCAACAATAGACCAGCCCGAAGTCGTTGACTCCACACGCATGGTCAACCCCTGCACTGTATTGTGCTGAGCCTTCGATGGTTCTGGACCAGAACTCACTCGACCCACCATCCTCCATACACGTTGCTTTATCGCGGCAGTACACATCACCAACACTGTCCGCAATACAAACACATAAGTCGGGCCCGCTGTCTTCCAGAGCACCAGTCCGGAAGTCGACTGGCGTAATCTGCTCACTTTGACCCAAATCCACAGTCCGTATCGGATCTGAGTACTCAATCGGTTCGTTACCCTCATAGAAAAAACAACTCACACCATCTCCACTTATGACACCGCACACCCCATCATCTGTTGAATACGCCAACGACTCGTATAGATTGAGCGACACAGGCCAAACGCCAAGTACTGTGCCTCCCCAACAACGCATTGAGTCAGCAAACGCTGAACACGATACGAACGGTGATACGAATACAAACGATGGCATTCCATGGGGCAAACCTTCGACCTTGCTTGGCTGAGAGGTGGAAAGCGTAGAGCCATCACCAACCTCTCCGTACTTATTCAGCCCCCAACAATAAACCGCGCCAGAGATCCCAATAGCACACGATGTGTTCGCCAAGTGCCCCGCGATCGCCTTCGCAGGCTCGGGCAACGCGACCCGCACGGGCGGCGCGTACTGCGGGAGGCCGTCCTCTTCTTTCCAGAGCGGGAGCCCGTCACCAAGGCGGCCGTCTGCGCGGTTGCCCCAGCACACGACCGACCCGCTCTCGAGGAGCACGCACACGTGGGATTCGCCGGTCATGACGTCGATGGCCTTCGAGCCCGCGCCCTGGACGGTGGCGCTCTCAGCGGGGACATCCACGCCCTCACGTGTCAGCGTCGCCTCGAAGTCGAAGCGTCGGCCTGGCGCGTCGGCGACGTACCTCGGCGTGAGGCCGGTGAGCTCGGGATCGACGGTGAGTTCGCCTCCGACGGGGCCGACGGACCAGCTCCACGACTCCTCGCCCAGCGTCCGCGCGCCTGACACGGCCGCGGCCTCACCGACCACGGCGCGAACCTCATAGTCGGCCGAGGGAGGATCGGTCGCCGTCGGGGTCTGGGTCACCTCCAGCAGGACCGCGTAGCCGTAGTGGCCGTCGGTCGCGGTGACGATCGGGGAGCCGTCGAACGTGCCTGATGGCGCGTTCGTGTCGAGCCAGGTCGTGACGTCTCCTACGCCCTCCCAGGCGCCGCCGTCGCGGCGGACCTCGTAGCCGACCGCGCCCTCGACCTCATCCCAGACCAGCGTCACGCCATCGGGCGCGCCGGTTGCGGTGAGGCCGGTCGGAGCAACGAGCAGCTCGATCTCGCGTTCGGCGTCCGCGTCCAAGTTCGACGTGTCGGCTCCTGCGTCCGCTTCATCCGACCCGCCGTAGGGTGGAATCTCGGCGTAGAGTCCGCTCAGGCCGCAGCCCGACTGGAGTATCGATGCGATGGCGACTACGAATATACAGGCTCTCATCACTCTCTCGGTGTCTCGACGGTGGCGCTCCACTCATGGGTTATCGGCCGACGACGCCTCGGCGTTGCCTCTCTCGACGCTCTTTTTTCACGTCGCCGCCCACGAAACGCCCACGCCACGCGGAACAATGACCTCGTCGCGTGGTCCCATCGCCACCACGCGCCCACGCGATCTGCCTCCACGCGAGCTACCCATGAGACACCTGCTGCCGCTCCTCCTCGTATCGACAGGTTGCGCCGGCGCGCCCGCCACGCCGCCCTCCCCTCCCGGCTTGCCCGCGCCCGGCGCGCGGCTCCCCGGACGCGCCGTCGGGCTCGCGGCGGGCGCGATGCACACGTGCGCGGTGTTCGCCGACGGCCACGTGTCGTGTTGGGGCTCCAATGAGAGGGGACAGCTCGGTCAGGGGCTCGAGGCGCGCGTCGAGGCGGCGTGGTCTCCCATACGGGTGCGCGGCCTCGAGGCGGTCACGCGCGTCGCCTCGGGCGACCGCCACACCTGCGCGCTCACCGCATCGGGCGAGGTCTGGTGTTGGGGTGGGAACTCCCGCAAGCAGCTCGGGGACGGGACGACGAGCGCGCGCGCGGCGCCTACCCGCGTGCCGCTGCCTGGCCCCGCTCGCGCGGTGCGCGCTCGAGGCGCGCGGACCTGCGCGGTCGAGCTCGAGGATGAGTCGAGGTCGTGGTGCTGGGGTGACGGCGCAGAGGTCATGAGCGCGACCGAGGCCGCCACGCAGGAAGGGATCACGCTCCGCAAGTGGGAGCTCGACGGCATCGGGCAGCCTCGGCTCGTGGGCGAGGACGAGCCGTCGATGCGGCTGCCTTCTGATGGGCGCGTGGTCCAGGGCTCGATGTTCGTCGAGCTCAGCGAGGGCTACGAGCACGCGTGCATGCGCACCGAAGACGGCGCGATCTGGTGCGCGGGCGACAACGGCTCGGGTCAGCTCGGCGTGGGCGACCGCGCGCTCGCGCGCTCGGGTGCTCCTGTAGAGCAGCCTCGTCTGACCTGCGCGTCGGTCCACCAGGACGCCGGCGGTCGCTACTGCGTCATGACCCCCGCCTACCTCGACGACCCGAGCGGGCCGAGCAGGCACGGGATGTTCCACGCCGACCCACACCCCAGGACGTTGCGCCACGGCCCCGCCATCGAGGTCGACCCGAACACTGGGCAGATCATCGCGCGCGGTCGCTACGACCTCGGCGTACGCACGGGGCGATGGGACGTGCACAGCCGCGACGGCCGCGTGCGCGGACACGGCGCGCTCTCGAACGGGTCGCTGGAGACGCGATCGGGGCTCTGGGAGCTGACGTTGGGCGGGGAGCGTCAGTGGGGGGTCTACGGGCAGCACGGCACGCCCGTGGGAGAGTGGCGCTGGACGCGCGCGGACGGCTCGCGCTTCGAGGCGGTCTTCGACGGCTCGGGCAAACAGCAGCGCTGGGCGCTCACGCTCTCGGAGGACCACGATTACACGGTCAGGCTGAGTGGAGATCGCGTCTACATCACGGTGTCACGCACCATGAGAGGCTGGGGTGCGTCGACCGACGTCGTCACGGCCGGACTACCGGACGCGTGGGTCCCTGGCGAGACGACGCCTGACGCCGACGCGTTCGCCTACGAGTATCCGCTGATCGAGTATGTCATGGAGGCGGTCGACATCGACGAGGAAGAGGACGAATGAACGCTGCGCGGCGTTCAGTGGCTGTGGTGGCTGAAGGCCACGCACAGCGTCGCGAGACCCGTCACGATGCCCATCACGAACGACGAGCTCAGCGCCCGACCGGCGTGGCGGTGGTTTCGCGTGCCGTGTTCGGGTGAGTCGCACTCGACCTCGCCGTGGTGGTTGCCCACGACGTGGAGCAGCGAGCCCGCGACGAACGCGGTCAGGCACGCGCCCGTGCCCTCGGACATCATCGAGTACATCGTGTCACCAGCCGTGAAGCCCGCGACCGTGGCGATGATCAACGTCGCGATCGCGCCCCATCCCATCAGCGCGCCGTGTCGGCGGCTGGCCATGCTGTAGACGATGAGCCCCACGGGGAGGCGGTGCGCGACGACGACGGCCCCCATCAACATAAGCTCGTGGTCGTGGGCGGCGCTGAGCGCCGCGGCCTCGAGCGCCGCGTGCGGCGCGAGGCCCAACAACAACGCCACCACGGGCAAGCCCGGGCTCCACGCGGACACCCTGCGCTCGAGGAGCGCCGGCGCGAACAGCCCGAGCGCCGCACACACCAGCGCGATCGGCCCCGCGTGCTCGAACGCCTCGGGGAGCAGGTGCAGGAGCGCCACCCCCGACACCGCCACCACTGCGAACCCGTCGAGCGCCTCGCGGACGCCCTTGGCCTGACGCTGCGCGCGCGTGAGCACGGGGCCGATCATCAGCCCCACCACGGCCGCGCACAACAACAGGATCGTCGAGCTCATCCATCACTCCGTCAAAAAGCGCTCGGAATCACTATCGCAAGTGGTTTGCACTTGCAAGCGCCTGGCGACAACAATCTGTGCACTGAGCGGCCTCGTTCAACCCCGCTATCCTCCCTCACACGATCACTCGACGGGCTCCACGAACTGCGCGAAGAACGTCCAGGCCGCCGCCGTCCCGAACCCAGGCCAGATGTGTCCGTCCGGGTGCTGGCAGTAGTGAACCGGAGTGCCCTCGCCGCACCCCTCGTAGGCCTCGCAGGGCGACGGCGCCGCCGCGGCGCTCGACTCCTCGCAGCCCGCGCGCGCTCTGAAGAACTCACGGTAGTCGACGCGACCCTGCGCGAGCTCCTGGGTGCCGATCGTGATCCAGGCCGCCGGCGTCCCCACGCAGGCGTCCTGCTCGAAGTAGATCACCGACCCGCCCACGGCGATCGCCCGGATGTCGTCACGCCTGCACCCGAGCACGCCCGAGAACGAGCCGCCTCCGCTGAACCCCATCGCGAAGATCGCGCGCTCGTCCACGCACAGCTCCGACTTCGACTCCTCGATGATGTGGTCGAAGTAGCGCAGCTCCTGCTCGATCCGCTCCGGCCACAGCGCGCGGTCCTGGTCGTAGTCGCGCCACTGCCTGTCGATCGCCGCGGCCACGACGACGATCGCCTCCTCGTCGACCTCCGAGCGGATGTCACGGGATCCACCCGTATCGTCCCAGTAGTCCGTGGTGCCGCCGTTCCCGTGGAGCGCGAAGATCAGCGGCCACGGGCGGTCCGGGCTGTAGTTGCTCGGCAACCTCATGACGTAGCGCCGATCCATCCCGTCCAGCGTGAACGTGTTCTCGCCCTCCGGGATCCCGGCGCCACCGCGGCACCCCTCACTCCCCGCGTACGGAGGCGGCGCGTCGGGCGCCACGTCGAGCTCGGCGTCCTCACCAGGCGGCGCGTCCGGGGCGTCCTCGCGGGCGTCGGGCGCGCCCGTATCCCGCGCCGCCTCCGCGTCCCTCGGACCCGAGGACGCGTCCTCGGCCGGGGCAACGTCCAGGCGCGTCGACGCGTCCTCGGTCGCGGACGCGCCGCCCCCTCCAGGCCCGGAGTGGAGTTCGCCCTGGCAGCCCACGCACAGCGCCAGACACACGCCCGCCCATGACCTCACACCGAACGCTCTACCCACGCCTCACCTCACACTCGTCATGAATCAACGGGCCCATCATAGCGCCAGGCTCACCGGCCCGCGACCCTCACGCCGCGAGCACCGCGGCGACGACGGCGCCCGCAGCGAGCAGCGTGACGAGCGGGGTGTAGACGGCGTCGTCGAGCTCGGCGAAGCGTGACGCGCGGTGCGACTTCGTGAAGCCCACGTAGTGCCCGTCCCCCACGACCCTCACGCCTGTCTCTTATACACATCTGACGCTGCCGACGATCTACTCTGTGTAG
>CAJXPN010000353.1 GCA_913058025.1 uncultured Myxococcales bacterium
CTCGGAGATGTGTATAAGAGACAGGTCTTGCTCCACGAGTGCGGACACAACGTGCTCTTCCGCACGCGCGGGCTCAACACACTGGTGGGCCACCTGTGCGGGTTCCTCTGCTTCATCCCTTACCGCGCGTGGGTCACGATCCACTCGAAGCACCACAAGTGGACGGGCTGGCAGGACCTCGACCCGACGACGGCCTCGCTCGTCCCGAGGGAGCTCGGCGCGGGCGAGCGCCTGCTCATGAACACGTGCTGGAAGTACTGGATCCCGTCGTTCTCGCTGGTCTACCGGGTCTCGAACTTCTGGAACCCCGGGAAGCTGCGCAGCGTCACCCGTACGCCGGCTGACCTGCGGGCGACGGCGGCCAACGCGCTCGTGCTCTTCGCGCTGTATGTGGCGCTGTTCGTGGTGTTCGGCGCCGAGGCGATCGCGCTGGCGGTGCTCCCCGGGTTGCTGCTCTCGCTCGTGATGATCGACCCGATCATGCTCAGCCAGCACTCCCACATCCCGCTCGAGCTCAGCCACGGCGAGGACGTCCGCGCCATCAAGGCGCCCGACCAGGAGGTCTACACGCGCTCGCTGCGCTTCCCCGACTGGTTCTCCCGCTTCATCCTCGTCCACTTCGACGCCCACGAGCTCCACCACATCTACCCCCAGCTCCCCGGCTACCAGCTCCGCCACGTCGACTACACCCCGCACAACGAGGCGCACTGGTGGACATGGATCCGCAAGGCCAGGCGGATGCCCGCGGAGACGCTCCTGTTCAAGAACCGCAACGACACGGGTTCGGATGTCTAGAGCACACGTGCTCCTGGCGACAAGCCAGGCGCACCTGAACTCCTGGTTCATGTCCGCGAACCCGATCGCTTCGAGGACGACGTGCGGCGTCGAGGTCATGGTTCATTGGTGTCCAGTTGAGCGAAGAGCACGTGCTCGGTGGCCAGGAGCTCGATGAGGTGGGAAGGCAAGAGGCACATGACAACGCGAGCTAACTCGTTATCATTCATCAGGAATGCCCGTGTCTGAGCCCTCAGTGGCCGTGGCAACCTCCGACTGCCCTCTGCACGGCGTTCTCTTTCGAGCGATCTCAGACACTTCGGGTCTCATCCAGACACGCATGATCAGAGCCCAGAGACCCGAAGGATACCGTGATCGACCAGGCCATCTTCATCGTCGGCGCGACGACGCTCGCCGCGCTCGGGCTCGTCGCCCTCACGCGCCTGCTGGGCGCGCTCGGCCGCCTGCCTCGCCAGGACGTCTCGGGCCGATGGGTCATGGTGACCGGGTGCGACTCGGGGTTCGGCGCGGGCGTCGTCTCGGCGCTGTCGGGGCGAGGGGCACACGTGATCGCGTTCTGCCTGACCGAAGATGGCGGGGCGCGGGCACGGGATGAGGGCGCGCGCGAGGTGCACGTCGTCGACCTGACCGACGAATCGAAGGTCGACGAGGCGATCGAGCGCGTACGTCGGCAGTGCGGCGGGCAGCTCTGGGGGCTCGTGCACAACGCGGGCGTGGTGCAGCCCGGGTTCGTGGAGTACCTGACCGACGAGGTCTACCGCCGCGTGATGGAGGTCAACTTCTTCGCGCCCGTGCGGATGACGCGCGCCCTGCTTCCCGAGGTCCAGGCCGCCCGCGGCCGCGTGGTGCTCGTGAGCTCGGTCGACGGGATCGTGAGCCTGCCGGGCAACGCGCCCTACGACGCCTCGAAGTTCGCGCTCGAGGGCTACGCCGACGCGCTGCGCGTCGAGCAAGGCTTCTTCGGCGTGGGCGTGAGCGTGGTCAACCCCGCCACGATGAGGACCCCGCTGGCGATGACCTTCTTCGAAGGCCACCGCACCTCATGGGACCAGATGAACGAGCAGGACCCCGAGGGCTCATGGCGCGAGCGCTACACCCAGGAGTGGCTCGACGAGTACGTGACCTCCAACACGCAGGGGCTCGAGCGGATCGCGCAGGATCCTCGCCACGCCATCGACGACATCACCCACGCCCTCACCGCAAAGCGCCCCCGGTCGCGCTACCTGAGCGGCCACCTCGCCAGGACGCTCTTCTACGGGCTCTGGGTCGCGCCCGAGTCGTGGGCGCACGCCTTCAAGGTCGGCATGGTCCAGCCACGCCCTAACCGGCCCGATGACTGAGACCCCACGCGCCGAGCCGCCCCACCGACGAACCGCTCGCTCTATCCGGAAGGACCCTCGTATGAACCGACCCACGCACCTGCTCGGGCTCCTCGCGGCCACCACCTTGCTCGGCTGCGCCACCACGCCCCCGGCGCCCGAGCCCGAGTCCTACGATCCCAAAATGGCCTTCACGCTCCGAGGGAGCGTCTACTCCTGGACGCTCGAGGTCCTCGACGCGCGCCTGGCCGATCCGCGCAGCCTGCCCGAAGACCAGCTGCTGTCCCTGGCGAGCGCGTGCGCGCGCATCCTCGCGGCGAACCCCGACCACGCGGACGCGCCCGCCGTCCGGGCGCACCTGGACAGCCTTCGCGCGCTCATCGAGGCGAACCCACCCGCGCGCGCTCATCTCGCCAACGACGCGTCGGGGAGCACGCTCATCAAGCTCGACCTGAACACACTGCGCCGCGACGTCGAGCTCGCCACCCCCCGGACCTACGCCCGCACGCTCGGCGCGGTCGAGGGCTGGATCACGCACAACCCGAACCACGCCGTCCTCCCCGAGCTGCGCGCCATGGCCGCCACGCTCCGGGTCGTCCCGGTCACCGAGTCGGCCCGTCTGGCCAGCTACTACGTGGTCAACGGCGCGCAGGTCGGAGGTTACCACGCGTCCGCGCGCGCCCTGCTCACCCGGCCTCGCGTCATGGTCGATTTCGCGCTCGCCGAGCACTACGCCCCCAGAGACTCAAACGCCGCGCCGACGCTCGTGATGCGCCCGCGTGGGCGCGCGCCCAAGGCGACCCGGGGCACCGCGCGCGTCGTCCCCATCACCCGGGTCGCCGGCCACATGTGCTCACGCCTCGGTCTCGGGATCTCATCGCTCACCGAGTACTGGGGCACCGAGTGCCGGCGCGAAGCGTCCTCGGCCTGGGTCGCCGCGCTCACCGATCGCGCGCTCTACCTTCGAGACGGCGCGCTCGATCCCGAGGCCCTCGACGCGGCGCTCTCGGCGATCTGGATCGACCCCGACGCCACGCTCTCGGGCTCCCCCGCGCGTGACCTCTACGCGCTCTACCAGCCGAGCGTCGCGGCGCACCTGCGCGTCTGGAAGAACATCCAACGCGTCGGGGAGCGCAAGATCATGAAGGGCTGGCGGGCCGAAAGAAAGCGCTCGGCCATGAACGGCGGCGACCTCGTCCACTCCTTCTACAGAGACCGCGCGCGCTTCCCTGGCGTCTTCGAAGGGTTCTCGGCGCGAGACAGGGCCGCGACCGAGATCTATGGGTTCTGGCTGCGCCGCATCGACGACGGCACCGCCCCCGTGATCCTGGATCACGCGAAGCGCCTCACCACGCAGTACGACCCCGCGCTCCACGACGAGGTCTTCTGAACCCCCGGGCGCGCTCTGCCTCGATCGAAGTCGCGTTTGGCGATCGCGAGCGTGGGAGTATCCTTGGAGCACACGGAGGAGAACATGAGCGAACACGTCATCCACATCACCGAACGCACCCAACTCGCCGAGCTGATGAGGCCGGGCGGCCCGACCGGCATCATCGACTTCTGGGCCGGCTGGTGTGGCCCCTGCAAGATGATGGGGCCACACTTCGACGCCGTCGCCGAGCAGTACACCGACGAGCCCGTGGGCTTCTACAAGCTCAACACCGAGGAGCACCCGCAGCTCGCCGCGTCCTTCAACGTGCGCTCGCTGCCCACGGTCCTCATCGTACACGACGGCCAGGTCCTCGACGTCATGATCGGCGCGAAGGACTCACGCGCGCTGGCCAAGAAGGCCGACTGGGCGCTCTCGAAGGCGCGCGGCGAGGGGTTCTTCGACCGCCTCTTCGGGCGCAAGAACGAGTCGTAGCCGCGCTGGCACGAGCCTCGCGACGCCAGGTCACGATGCTCCATACGGGAAGGCTGGGGAGCGGTCGTTCGTCGCGGGCGAGCGGCGCCTCACCTGGCGCCGCGAGGTCGTGGACACCCTCGAGGTTTGGGGAGATGATGTGGGACTCGACGGACATGAGCTCACCACAGGTCAGGTGATGGAAGGACCCACGAAACGAGATGGCGGCGCCAACCTGGCGCTCGCGGCCAGGCTCTCCATCATGGGCGTCATGGCAGCGTCCGCGCTCTACTCGCTGGTCTGGACCATCGACGCCCGCGCCTCTGACTCGATGGAGGCCCTCACGCTCTTCCACGGCCCCGTGCTCGCCCTGGGCGCGCTGGTCACCCTCGTCCTGATGGTGGCCGAGTGGTTGCTGATCAAGCGCTCACCGCTCGCTGCTCTAGATTCTGCGCGGTTGTTCAACGGCACGAGGGTCGCGCGGGTCGTGCTCACGCTCGTGGCCGGGCTGAGCATCCTGGTCGCCCCCATCGTGGCCTATGAGAGCCGACCCATCGCGTACCACGGGGACAACATCGGGGCCGGGAGCTTCATGCTCGTGCTCGTCACCATGTCGATCGTCGGCGTCGTCATGAGCCTGTCCGCGATGCTCGTCACACTGATGTACGACAGCTTCATGCTCTGGTCCCGCCGACGCTCGAGCTGAGCGCTCGAGCCCGTCACGTTTCTCGCGGAGCTCGCGATCCTCCGCGCAGCCCTCTCGCGTGCGCGTCAGGAGCGTCGTCATGGCGCCCGAGAGGGCGTCGATGAGCGTTGGGTCATCCGAGCAGCTCGAAGCGCTCCGATGTCACGTCAGCAAAGCTGACGCTGCCGGTCACCAGGGGGCGCCCAGTGAGCAGATCAGAGCCCCGTCGCGCAGATCAGGTCGACCCACACGTCCCGAGACGTCGAGTGATCGCCGCAGTAGGTCCAGGAGACGGCGCTGGGCATAGTGGGGGCGCTGTAGACGACGGCCGCGTCACCCCCGTTGGTGCCGCCGCCCAGGATGCGCCCATCGGGACATATGGACCAGCGGCACCCGTTCGTGAACTCCTCGGCGCCCCCGACGACATCGCGAGAGATCGTGATGCTGATGTCGGCGCAGATGGCCTCGACGTCCACCTGAGCGATGGTCTCGCCAGCGCGACCGCAGATGGTCCAGCCCGACGCGTCGGGCTCGGGCAGGCTGCTGGCGACCTCGAAGTCCTCTGGCCAGCCGCCTCCGCCGCCCAGGATGCTCGCCCCGTCAGGGCACGCCGTGGTGTGGCAGCCCTCTTCACCCGGCTGGACGGTCCCGGTGCTCTCCTCCCTGGCGATCGGTACGTTCGCCTCGGCGCACACGACCGTGGCCTGTGATGGAGCCGCAATGGAGCCGGAGACGCACGTGAGCCAGCCGTTGCCGTCAGGGGCTTGCCGGCTCGCGCTCACCGGCCCCGCTTCCGTGGTGTGGAAGCCGCCGACGACTACCTTGCCGGCGGGGCAGTCGGCGCGGATACACGTCTCGGAGGCACCGAGCAAGACGTCGGCCTTCGAGAACATCTCGATCCCATCGAGCGCGAGCACGCACTCGGTCCCGTCCCTGTCTCTTATACACATCTCCGAGCCCACGAGA
>CAJXPN010000354.1 GCA_913058025.1 uncultured Myxococcales bacterium
CGAGATTTCTGCCTGTCTCGTGGGCTCGGAGATGTGTATAAGAGACAGGCTCCAGGAGGACGTGACGCTGAGGGTATCTGCCGACGACGGCGTGCTCATCAACGACTACGGAGTGGGAATCGCTGGCGCCACGGTCGTCGACCCGCCCACGTCCGGGACGCTCACCCTGAACGGCGACGGCGGGTTCGTGTACGTCCCCGACCCGGACACGTTCGGCGTCGACATGTTCACCTACGAGGCCTCCGAGCAGACCGGCGGCTCGGTCGGCCCCATGACGGTCATGCTCGACGTGGTCGCCAGGCTGGATGTCCTCACTGTTCGACCTTCCCCCGAGGCGATCGGGGTCGACGGGCAGGCCACGATCGAGATCGACTTCGACGACCCCGTGGACATCGAGGATCTCGTCGGCAACGTGTTCGTGTACGGCGACATGTTAAGCCTGCCGAGCCTCGGCGCGTTGGTTTCGGCCTCCGAGATGTCGTTGCAGGGCAACACCCTGAGCATCGACAGGACGCAGGCGCTCGCGCCAGGAGAGCGCGTCACGTTGGTGATCTCACAGCGACTCACCAGCTCGACGGGCGCGCCCATCGCGGGAGCGTTCGTGAGCGAGTTCACCGCAGCGACCGAGGGCGGCGGCGGCGGCTTCACGAACGGCCGGGACCTCAAGAGCACGCTGACCGACGGGCTGGCGCTGGGCGACCTCGACGGCGACGGCGACCTCGACGCGGTCATCGGGTCGTACAACCGAGCGCTGACACCTGGCCAAACGCTCGGAACAAGCGCGCTGCTGCGCAACACGAACGGCGCGTTCGCCGCCGTGTCGAGCCCGATCGACCAGCTCGCGATCTCGTCGATCGCGGTCGGTGATCTGGACGGCGACGGCGACCTCGACCTCTTCACCGCGTCGGCTCAGGTCGAGAGGGTGGACTGGCTCGGAGGATCATTCGACCCGGGCCGGCCGCTCCAGCACTCGCGTGTCTGGCTCAATGAGGGCGGGCTCGACTTCGCGGAGACCGGCCAACAGTTCATCACGGCGACCCAGACGGCCCCGAGACCCAACGAGCGCGAGGTCGTCTCGGCGGCACATCGCGCGGTGGCGCTGGGAGACCTGGACGGGGACGGCGACCTCGACGCCTACCTCGTCGGCGGGACGGGCGAGTTCATCATCTACGAGATCGGGACCGCGCGCGCAGACACCGTGTGGATGAACGATGGGCGCGGCACGTTCGGCAGGACGGGCCAGATGATCGGCGGCGCGCATGGAGAAGACGTCGCGCTGGGCGACGTGGACGGCGACGGCGACCTCGACGCCGTCGTCGCCAACTACCCCGAGGACTCTCGGGTGTGGCTCAATAACGGTCGCGGGCGCTTCATTGCCGGCTTCGGCCTGCCTCCTGCTCGAGACGTGGATCTCGGGGACGTGGACGGTGACGGAGTCATCGACATCGCGCTCGCGGTCAACTCCGGGGACGCGGTCTGGCGAGGCGATGGCAGCGGCGGCTTCTCCTCGGCCTCGGTCGGGCTGGACCTCTCGGCGGGACAGTCCGTCGCGCTGGGAGACCTCGACGGCGACGGCGACCTCGACCTCTTCGCAGGGCGCGGCTTCAGGCTGACTGGGTTCGCGTGGCCGGAGCCCGATCAGTACTGGCTCAACCAGAACGGCACCTGGACCAGGAGCCGCCAGGAGTTCGGCGACGTCCTCACGACGAAGGTCGAGCTGGGAGACCTCGACGGCGACGGCATCCTCGACGTGATGCTGGGGCAGAACGGTAAGAACGCATCGAATGATCTCGCGAACTCCGCGCCCGTGCGCGTGTGGAGTGGGTTGACCGGACCGCAGACGCTCGCCGACACGTACACCGTCGATGAGGACGGCGTGTTGGCCATCGACGCGTCCGGCGGCGTGCTCGCCAACGACACGCCCGAGGGCGCCACCGCGCGCTACGAGTCCGAGCGTGTCCGCTACACCGCGGGAGGACCGCTGGGCGCGTTGTACTCCGATCTGCAACAGCTCGGCCTGTTCGACAACGAGACCGACTACGAGTACTGCTGCGGCACGTGGCCCAACGGGGAGTGGATCGCGTGGGTCACTGAACTGAGAGGCCAGCCACAGCACGGCACGCTCGACCTCCAGGCGGACGGGTCGTTCACCTACACGCCCGACCCCGAGTTCAGCGGCACGGACACGTTCACCTACGTCGCGACCTACCCGGCGGTGGACGCCGCGCCGCAGACGGTGACGGTGACGGTGCGACCGGTCGCCGACGCGCCCGTCGCCCTCGACGACCTGGGCTACGGGTTCAGCGCCACGGTGCCCACCGTGGTCACAGGCCCCGGCGTCCTCGCCAACGACACCGACCAGGACGGAGACGCGCTCACCGCCGTCCTCGAGACGCCGCCGCTGCGCGGCACCGTCTCACTCGGCGCCAACGGCGGATTCACCTACACGCCCGGCCCCGGCTCCACCGGCGGCGACGTCTTCACCTACCGCGCCAGTGATGGCGGCCTCCTCTCCGAGGTCGCCCGCGTCAAGCTCGGCAACAGCGCCCCCACCGGCCCCACCGGAGCGGCAGAACCCTCCTACACGCCGGCTCCCGACGGCAGCGTGACCGCGGACGCCGCGGGAGGACTCCTCCAGGGCTCCGATGATCCGGACGGCGATCAGCTGACCGTGTCGCTGGTCGAGCCGCCCCTCCATGGCTCCGTGAACGTCTCCCCCGACGGCAGCTTCGATTACACACCCGACGCGAACTCACCGGGTTGGGACGTCTTCACCTACCGAGTCAACGACGGCTCGGCGAGCTCGGAGCCCGTGACCGTCAAGATCGGCAACGCGACCGCCGCGCCTCGAGACGACGTCATCGTCGGCTCGCCCGATGTCCAGCTCGTGCGCGCCGCGCCCGGGGTCCTCGGCAACGACGACAGCGTCGACGGCGACGCGCTCACCGCGCTCCTCGTGAGCGCTCCCTCGCGCGGCACGCTCGTCCTCCAGGCCGACGGCGGCTTCACCTACACCCCCGAGCCCGGCTTCACCGGTGAGTCCACCTTCCGCTACGCCGCCGACGACGGCCGCGACAGCGCCGAGGCAGAGGTCACGCTCCGCATCCTCGAGCAGCTCACGCTCATCAGCCAGACGCCGCTGTCCAACTCCCTCGACCTCGCCGCGAACACCGGCGCGTCGGCGACCTTCAACGAGAACCTCGACGTGGCGAGCTCGACCGGGCGCCTGACGCTCACGGGCTCACTCAGCGGCCCGAAGGCCGTGACGGACAGCGTCACCGGCCCCACCATTCAGGCCCAACCTTCGACCGACTTCCTGCCTGGCGAGCGCGTCACGGCCAGGGCGCTCGCGGGCATCGAAGGGGTGAGCAACACGCAGTTGCAGAACACGACCGCGTGGGACTTCATGGTCCAGGCGGGCGTCGCGACGGGGCAGCTCGTCGACAGCGACGTCGAGCTCGGCGACGACAGGTGGGCCACGGTGCTCCCCGGCGACCTCGACGGCGACGGCGACGTCGACTTCGTGACCCTCGCGGACCACGGCTCCTACCCCGGCACGGCCTCGGTGTCGTGGCGCGGCGATGGCCTCGGCGGGTTCGTACAAGATCAGGTCCTCACCGGCCTGACCGTGAACGACGGCGCGCTGAGCGACCTCGACGGCGACGGTGACCTCGACATGTTCGTGGTCGGCGGACTCTACCTTCCTGGCCCCGTGATCAACGACGCGGGGACCTTCGTGAGGACCACCGCCTCCGGCACGCCCACCAACGGCGCCGGGCGGGTCGTCCTCGGAGACCTCGACGGCGACGGCGACGTCGACGCCGTGGTGGCTGTCTCCTACCCTGAGGAGCGAATCGTGACGTACCTCAACGACGGCGCGGCCGCGTTCACCGAGGGCCCCGACCTGCCTATCAGGGCGCGCGATATCGGCCTCGCGGACATGGACGGCGACGGCGACCTCGACCTCCTGGTCTCTCGCGTCGGCCTGGACTCGAGCGGCCTCCTCGTCATGGCGAACGATGGATCCGGCGTGTTCGGACAGGAGTTCCCCGTCACATCGAGCGTGATCGAGCAGTTCAAGCGCAGCCTCAACCTCGTCGTGGGCGATCTCGACGGCGACGGCGACCTCGACGTGATCTCCACCGAGAGCCCTCGCCGCGTCTACCTCAACGACGGCTCCGGCGCGCTCGACGAACACAGCACCTTCAACCAGCGTGGCAACGACGAGGAGATCCACCTGGGCGACCTCGACGGCGACGGCGATCTCGACGCGTTCTACTGCACCGACCGCACCGCGGCGCTGGGCGGGCCGCCTCACGAGGCCTGGATCAACGACGGCACGGGCCAGTTCACGGAGGCGCCGCGAGCCCCCAGGCACGACGGCAACAGCTCCGCGGCCGCGCTCGCGGACGTCGACGGCGACGGCGACCTCGACGCCTTCATCGTGACACGAACGCCAGGGAGCGTGACCGGCCCCGTGAGGATACTCCTCAACCAAAACACCCTGGTGGAGTTCGACACCGGGCGCTTCGCGCAAGGCTCCCAGACGCTCGGCGCCGGGATGACCGTGGACGTCGAGCTCGTCGACATCGACGGCGACCTCGACCTCGACGCATTGGTCATCAACGAGCTGGAGACCGGCGTCCCGGGCTCCGAGACCGACGAGCTCTGGCTCAACGACGGCGCCGGCGGCTACGTGTCCGCACACGACCGCATCCCCACCGAGGTGTTCAACGCCGCCCTCAACACGAACCGCCCCATCTCGCTCGAACGCGACGCGACCTTCGGCGACCTCGACAACGACGGCGACGCCGACCTCGTCGCGGTCACCAACCGCGGCGCCAGGATGTGGCTCAACGACGGCGCCGCCAACTTCACCGAGGCGACGGATGGCCTCGGCGGCGGCGCGTTCGGGGTGTTCGCCATGAGCTCACCGACGGTTCGACTCGGCGACCTCGACGGCGACGGCGACCTCGACGTCGTCTTCGCGCAATCGTCAGCGCTCGTGAACGGAGACCGACCCGGCGCTCGGATCTGGTGGAACCAGTTCATCGACGCCGACGACGGCGTCGACGGCACTGTCCGGCTCGTCAGGGGTGTTGACGTCGACACCACGTTCACCGAGTTCGTGCAGGTCTTGGGGGTCGAACTGATCGACGCCGACGGTGATCTCGATCTCGATCTCTACCTGGTCTCGAGTGGGTTCAGCTCGGCGGTCTCGAACGAGATCCGGTTCAACGACGGCACAGGCGTGTTCCCAGCGCTCGACGTCAGCCTGATCCCGGGGCCTGCGGGTTCGGGTGCTGTGGAGATCGCGGACGTGGACGGCGACCTCGACCTCGATGTGTTGCAGCTCAACAGCATCAGCGACGTCGCGCTCGTCCTCAACGACGGCTCAGGCACCATGGTCGACAGCGGCATCGACTTCGGGAACCGCGCCAGGGGCGACTTCGGCTACCTCGTCGACGTCGACGCCGACAACGACAACGACATCGTGTTCACGCGAGACTTCGAGCCCGCCGAGATCTGGATCAACAGCGGCGCCGGAGCATTCACGCGCGAAGAGAGCTACATCGGCTTCAAGCAGGTCGGCCCGATGGGCT
>CAJXPN010000355.1 GCA_913058025.1 uncultured Myxococcales bacterium
CGAGATTTCTGCCTGTCTCGTGGGCTCGGAGATGTGTATAAGAGACAGGGTCGGCGGGAGGTTCTGACCCAGGATGGCGACGTCGCTCCAGGACGTGGGCGCGCCGCGCATGGAGTCTGGCCAGGATCGGAGCTCGGCGTCGAGGTAGGGCGCGAAGCGCTCCGCGACGAGCTCGGGTGGCGCGAGCTCACAGAGCTCGAGCATACGCGCGAAGCGATCGGGATGAGGAGGCAGTTGGGCCAGGCTGCGGAGCTCGCCGAAGAGCTCGTCGTGGGTCGACATGGTGGGCCTCACATGGGTTTTGGCCATGCCATGATGGCTTCTTCGAGGTGGTGGCGCATCCCAGGATGCTTCGAACGGAGACAGAACGAAGGTTTTTGGAATTGCGTGCCCCAGCCGCCGCTCGTCTAAACGACGGCTTGGGCACGCAACTCCAAAAACCTTCGCTCTCAGTGGTACATTGTCGAGGTTGCGGCGCGAGCGTCACGCTCACGCGTACGTATTCCGCTCGGACATATTCATCGGCGGCCCGATTTTAGATCCGTTTCGGATGTAAGGCGTCTGTATTTGTCATGAAGCTTGCGGCGAAGTAGCCGTGGGTCACCATCACAAAACAGGGACGTATTGCGTGGTCGAAGTGACCGCGCAGAGGAGAGTCATGCGTAAGGACCATCTGGAAAGGATGGCTGTGTCGTTGTGCCTGATCGCAGGTGCGACGGGGTGTTCGTCGTTGAAGTACACAGCCGGCGCGGCGAACTACGAGCTCAGGAGCAGCGAGAGCCCGCAGGTCTCGCCGAGCTTTCGAGGGAGCGCGATCACGCACACGATCACGGCGATGGATACGACCGGCGCGGTGTGCGCGTCGTTGACGAATTGGGCTGAGGAGTCGACGGCTCGTGAGGAGGCGCTCGAGGGCGCCGAGGACTACCAGAACACGATCACGTATTCGTACACGGTCCACACGGCCGAGGAGTTCGCCTCCGAGATTCGATGCGGCGGGTACTTCCGGCATGGTCAGGGTTCGAAGACGTTCGACTACGACCCAGGACGCAACCTGGCGTTCGCCAAGGGGGAGTATGCGGCTGACTCGATTAGCTCGAACGAGGCCGGGCTCATTCTCGATATGCCCAATCGGATCGCCGAGGGCCTCTACATCAGCCCGACGTTCATCCTGGGCGTGGGCTTCATCGACATCGAGTCGGCGGACCCGGAGGTGCCTACGCGCTCGGAGAACTTCGGCGAGTTCGACTTCGGCGCGAAGGTCGACTTCCTGCCGGGTTACCTCTACGGGTTCGGTGTCCACGGGCAGGCGCTGTTCAACCTGGCGAACATGTCGTTCAACCTCGGCGCGTCGGCGGGTTACACGCTGGCGTTCTCCGACTCGTTCGCGATCGAGGCGGGCGTCGGGTTCGACCACCGCGATGTGGCCTGGCCAGCGAACGGGTACGAGATGAGGACGAACGAACTTAACGCCTTCGGCAGAGTGAGTGTGTTGTGGTGATGAAATACAAGACCTTGAGCATGTTCGTGATTTCGACCTCGTTTTTGACCATGGGCGTGCGCGCGTGCGAGCCCGAAGACGTGGTGACCGTGGTGGCCACCTGCACGGGAGATTGCAGGTGCGCGTTGGACAACTGCATCTGTGAATCGGGCGACTGTGGGTTCGAGTGCGGCGACTCGTGCTCCACGGTGTGCGACAGGTCGGCGATCGACTGCGGGCAGACGATCGAGGCGGTGAACGCGCTGACGACGTCGTGCAAGGGGCGCCAGGTCTGCGCGTTGTCTGCGGGCGAAGGGAGCCTGGTCGTGTGTGAGGGTCAGGCGACGTGCAACGCGACGCTCGGGCCGAAGTCGTCGGTGGAGTGTGGCGAGTCGGCGATCTGTGACTTCGACATCGGGGCGGGCTCGGCCGCGACATGCAGCGGGCTGGAGGGCTGCGTCGTGGATGCAGGCGACGGTTCGACCATTCGGTGCGGCGCGGCCGGGTGCAAGATTGCCTGTGAGGGGGGTTGCAAGATCGTCGGGTGCGGCAACGACGGCGTGTCGTGCGACATCACCTGCGCGGACGGCGAGGAGCCTCGCGATTGCCTGGGCAGCGGGCTCCGATGTGGTGACATCGAGTGCTTCGGCGACTGATGGTCCGACGTATCCGGCGCGTTGACTCGTTCGCGATGTGCGGGTCAGCGCGCCTTCTTTCGAGTTCGGAGGCTGAAGCGGTCGGGAGCGCGCTCGCAAGCGCGCTCGAAGTCGGCCGCTGGGTCTGTGCAGACGCCCATTTCAGCGACCCTTCCTGACTCCCAGAGAGCGTAGCACGCGACGACGTTCGCCATGGTTTTGGCGACTCGTGGGCGTGCCTCGGGAGGCGAGGGGGTGTCTTCATCCCTGCCATTGCCCAACGACATCAACCCCCATGTGATGGCGCCGAGGAGTTCGATCGCGTTGTCGCGAGACACGAGGTCGGTGTCGAGGATGATATCGCGCTCTTCGTGAAGGACCTGAACGCACGAGGTGCGGAGCTGCTCTGAGCGGAAGATCACGTGTTCGAGCGGGAACATGCCGGGGATGTTGACGGAGATCCTGGCATCCGAATCGAGGGTTCGATTCGGTGTCGCGTCGGTCGTGTCGAAGGTTCTGTGGTTGGCCATCAGGTCGATGAAGTGAGGCCGTTGGAAGGTATCCATCACAGCTCGCACCGAGATGTCGAGGAGCCTCACTTCGTCGTCGACGAAGCCGATGCTCGAGTATGTGATGTGGGCTCGCTTGCCGCCTGCGTAGAGATCCGAGCGCTCGGGCGTCTCGCGCTCTGTGGGCGCGACGAGTGACTCGGACGATGTGGTCGGGCTCGTGCGGCAGGCAGGCAGGAGCGCGGGCACGAGGCAGAGCGTGGCGAAGACCCGAAGCATGGTCATGGTGTGTCCCCCATATGAGGATTGGGTTCGCGTTTCGGCACGGACACAGACCATGGGAACGCGTGAAAGTTCCATGGCGACTGCGTGCTCGCCGTCGCGAGGTCGAAACGGTGCCGTGAGCTCGCGTGGGCCACGCTGTGCCCTGTCTGCCTGCCGTGGGTACGTCAATATCCGTGAGCAGAAGAGGGCCCATAGAACGCCACGCAGGCACACGGTTCACACGACACGATCGTCGGCCTCCCGGTGGCGTGTGCGAGCGTATGATGTCGGTAAACGGCGCGCGATGTCCCATCGAGAGCGATCGGTGCGAGTGTGAAGGCACTGAACGGATGTGCGCCACCCGCGTTTAACGCGGGTGGCGCACATCCGTTCAGTGGTTCTGCTGTGTCGAAAAGACCTCGGGTGAGGTACATGTGGGCACCAGGCGTCGAACCGCTGACAGGTGAAGGTATGAGCGTGCGGAAGGTCGATCGGTCGTTGCAGGTGCGCAGGGTCGCTGCGTGGGGTGAGCTGTCTGCCTTGACGAGCCTGGTGGGCGCGCGGGGCGCGCTCGAGCGCGAGCCGGCGCCGACGACGCGCTCGGCGATCCTCCAGCGTGAGCGGATCACGTCGATGTGGCAGCTCTACGAGCTGCTCGGGCGCGAGGTCGAGTCGAACTGGTGGGACTGGGTTGAGATGTGGGGTGCTGTGCACTCGTCGCTCAGGGCGTTCTGGCGGAGCGCGAACGGGGCGCAGCTCCGGTTGGAGGGCGAGGTGTTGGCGCTGCGTCGGGGGATGACGCCGAGGCAGCTCGAGGCGTGGGCGTTGGGGCGTGACGCGTCGTCGTGGCTCGACGTGGACGCGCTCACGTTCTGTCGAAAGGCCACGAGCGTCCCGGTCTGGAGCGTCTCGAACCTCAAGGGTTTGCGCCTGGGCGACGCGCTGGCCGAGTCCGCGATCTGGGACGCGGCGGGGTACGAGCCCGACCCGGAGGTGATCGAGGGAATCATCTCGGCGCTCGCGCGCGTGGCGGAGTCGGGCGCGGAGGCGCGCGGGGACGTATCACGTCGCGTCGCCATGATGTCGATGTCGGAGCGCCCGGAGCTTCGTGATGTCCAGGAGCGCATCCTCGGCGCGATCGCTCAGGCGCGCGACGTGGTCCCCGGGCGGCTGGAGCATCGCGTCAACGCCCCGCGGGTGCGCCTGGAGGTCGACGAGCTCCGCGCTCACTACACCGAGGCCGTGTACGCGTTGTGTGGTTGGGGCTCAGATGTGCCCCGCGTGGTCGTGGGGTTCGACGGGGACGAGGTGTCGTGTCGGTGCACGTGCCCCAGGCGCTCGACGCGCCCGTGCGCGGTCAAGCTCGAGGCGCTGGTGCAGGCGTGCGAGCGTCTCGGCGAGTCGTCGAGTCGACACGCCGAGGAGCTCGACGCGCTCTCGAGGCGCCTGTCGATGCCCGACCACGAGCGTTGGCTCACTCGGCTCGACGACGCGCTCGGGAGCCCCGAGCTCCCGGCGGAGATGTCGGGAGAGCCGACCTGGTTCGGCTGGCGCGTCAGCGGGACGCCCAGGGGTGGGTTGAGCGTGGAGCCGGCGGTCGTGCGCGCGAAGAAGCGGGGCGGTGGCGTGGTCACCAAGCGGCTGAGTCACTTCGACCACCGCGCGCTCATGGACGAGCTCGAGGAGCCTCGCGATCGTGACGCGATGAGGCTCTGGAGCATCGCCACGACCGGCAAGAACATGACCGGCTACATGGACGTGATCGAGGTCCTGGCGGGCCGAGACAACGTCTACTACTTCGACACGAGCGCGCGGCCGCTCGCGGTCACGATGACGCAGGCGAGGCTCGAGCTCGAGCAGCGCGACGAGCGCGTGCGGCCTGTGCTCAGGCTCGGTGAGCAGACGCTGGCGCGCGAGGACGCGCTCTTGACGTACCGGGAGCTGCGCCAGAACCCGACGATCTTTCGGTTGAACGCGACGGGGACCGAGCTCGAGATCGTGCGCGCGTCCACGCGGGCGCTGCGCGCGCTGCGCGCCTGGCTGGAGGCGCCGGAGCCCAGGCTCGGGCCGGAGGCCGTCGAGGCCGTGGTGAAGCGGGCGTCGAGGCTCGTGACCGGCGGCGTGATGACGCTGGGTGAGGGCCTGCGCGGCGAGCGCGTGGCCGCGGCCGAGCGCGCGCACGTGATGCTCTCGTTGAGCGAGACTGGGCTGGACCTGTCGATCCGCGTGCGGCCGCTCGGGCAGGGCGTGGTGGGGATACCGGGCGACGGCGCGGCGACGATGTACGGGGTGATCGAGGGGGAGCCGGTGCACGTGGAGCGGCGCTTCGAGCGAGAGCTCGAGGAGGCCGCGCGCGTGGCGAACGCGCTGGATCTGTCGCCAGAGGAGCAGAGCGCGACGTGGCGTTGGAGCGTGCAGCCGATGGAGGACGCGCTGGACATGGTCGCGCAGGCGCGCGAGCTCTCGGACGCCGGGGAGCTCGAGGTCGCGTGGGACTCGGGCGCGCCGATCTTCTCGGGGCGCGTGGGCGCGGGGTCGCTGAGCGTGTCGCTTGGCGACTCGGACCGCTACTTCAAGGCGGGTGGTGAGCTCGAGGTCTCGGGCGAGGGCAAGATCGAGCTCGCGGCGCTGCTGGAGGCCGCGCGCTGTCTCTTATACACATCTGACGCTGCCGACGATCTACTCTGTGTAG
>CAJXPN010000356.1 GCA_913058025.1 uncultured Myxococcales bacterium
GCTCGGAGATGTGTATAAGAGACAGGCTGCTGTACGTGGCGAAGACTCAGGACGTGTGGCTGGGGTGGGCGCTGATGGCGTCGTTCGCGTTCGGCATGGGGATGCTGTTCCTTGTGCTGGGGACGTTCTCGGGGTTGCTCGCGAAGCTGCCGCGTTCGGGGGCGTGGATGGGGAGCGTGAAGGCGGTGTTCGCGGCGGTGTTCTTCGGGATGGCGCTTTACTACGCGAGGCTGTTCGTTCCGGGGCTAGGTGACGCGGCGAAGGGTTTGTGGGAGGTGATCGGCGCGCTTGTTGCTTGACGTCGAGCGGATCTTGGATAGCTTCTCGCGGGCTAAAAAGTACCGCTTGCGCGCGACGTGCGCGCCGGGTCATGAGACAGGCACGACGAGAACGTCGCGCGCGGACGGTGGGACGCGCGCGCATCCCCAATGGAGGTTATATGCCGCTGTACGAGTACACGTGTGAGGCGTGCGGAGCGCACGTGGAGAAGCTGCAGAATCGTGGCGCCGGGCCGCCCGAGACGTGCCCGACGTGTTCGAAGAACGGGACGCTGCGGCGCGGCATCTCGAAGACGAGCTTCCACCTCAAGGGTGGGGGTTGGTACGTGACGGACTACTCGGACGCGAAGGGGCCGGGCAGCGCGACGCCGCCCGAAGACGCCGCGGCGTCTTCGTCGGGCGAGTCGAGCGCTCCCAGCGCGCCGGCCACGTCGGGAGCAGACACAGGCGCAGATTCGGGTTCAGACGCAGGCGGCAGCGCGGTCGCAGACGCTGGCGCTACTGCCGCTGGAGGCGGCGGCGCGGACTCTGGCGGCACCTCCAATGGATCCGGCGGCGACAGCGCGGCGTGAGAGGGCTTGCCGCTGCGCGCGGTCGTGAGTAGTTTCCGTCGCGCTGGTCGGGGCGGCATGCGGCGCGAGCTTCGTGGCGCCCACTGACGCAAAGAAGAGAATAGCCGACAAGGCGATACACAGCACAATTCGAGGAGAGTGACTAGATGGGCAGAATCATTGGTATCGATCTTGGGACGACGAACTCGGTCGTGGCGGTCATGGAGGGCAGCGAGCCCAAGGTGATCCCGAACGAAGAGGGCCACCGCACGACACCGTCGGTGGTCGCGTTCGACGACAAGGGCGACGTCCTCGTCGGCAGGATCGCGCGCAATCAGGCGATCACGAACCCTGAGCGTACGATCTTCTCGGTCAAGAGGTTCATGGGGTCGAAGTTCGACCAGGTGAACACGGAGACCAAGCGTGTGCCGTTCCAGGTGGTGCGCGCGAACAACGGCGACGCTCACATCGAGGTGAACGGGCGCAAGTACAGCCCGCCCGAGATCTCGTCCAAGGTGCTGATGAAGCTGAAGGCGGCGGCCGAGGCGTACCTGGGTGAGGAGGTCACCGAGGCGGTGATCACGGTCCCGGCGTACTTCAACGACGCTCAGCGTCAGGCGACCAAGGACGCCGGCCGCATCGCGGGCCTGGACGTCAAGCGTATCGTGAACGAGCCCACCGCCGCCGCGCTCGCCTACGGTCGCCAGCAGCGCGAAGAGCAGATCATCGCGGTGTACGACTTCGGCGGCGGCACGTTCGACATCTCGATCCTGGAGGTGGGTGAGGACCTCATCGAGGTGATCTCGACGAACGGCGACACGCACCTGGGCGGAGACGACGTCGACCAGACGATCATCGACTGGCTGATCAACCAGTTCAAGAGCGACACGGGGATCGACGTCTCGTCGGACAAGATGGTCCTCCAGCGCTTGAAGGAGGCGGCGGAGAAGGCCAAGGTCGACCTGTCGAGCGTGTACGAGACCGACGTGAACCTGCCGTTCCTGACTGCGGACGCCTCGGGTCCCAAGCACATGAACCTGAAGCTCTCCAGGGCCAAGCTGGAGTCGATGATCGACTCGATCATCGAGAGGACGCTCGCGCCGTGCCGCAAGGCGCTCGAGGACGCGGGTAAGAGCACGTCGGATATCGGCGAGGTGCTCCTCGTAGGTGGCTCGACGCGCATCCCGCTGGTGCAGTCGAAGGTCAAGGCGTTCTTCGACCGCGAGCCGCATCGCGGCGTGAACCCCGACGAGGTCGTGGCGCTGGGCGCGGCGGTCCAGGCGGGCGTGCTCGACGGCGTCGTGACCGACATCCTGCTGCTCGACGTGACGCCTCTGTCGCTGGGCATCGAGACGTTGGGCGGCGTGATGACGAAGCTCATCGAGAGGAACACGACGATCCCGACGAAGAAGTCGGAGATCTTCTCGACGGCCGCCGACAACCAGACGTCGGTGACGGTGCACGTGCTCCAGGGCGAGCGCTCGATGGCGTCTGGCAACAAGACGCTGGGCAAGTTCAACCTGGACGGCATCCCGCCGGCGCCGCGCGGCATGCCGCAGGTGGAGGTGACGTTCGACATCGACGCCAACGGCATCGTGAACGTGTCCGCCAAGGACAAGGCCACGGGCAAGGAGCAGAAGGTGCGCATCGAGTCGTCGAGCGGACTGAGCGACGGCGAGGTCGATCGCATGGTCGAGGAGGCCGAGCGCTTCCGCGCCGAGGACGAGAAGCGCAAGGAGCAGGTCGAGGAGCGCAACAAGGCCGAGACGATGGTCCACTCGGCGCGCAAGACGCTCGACGAGTTCGGCGACAAGATCAGCGATGAGGATCGCGCCGGTGTCGAGGAGAAGATCTCCGCGCTCGAGGCGGAGCTCGGCTCCGAGGAGCAGGGCGACCTCTCGACGAAGGTCGACGAGCTCGAGAAGGCGCTCCACGGCGTCGCCGAGAAGATGTACCAGTCCGCGGGCGCCGAGGGCGCGCCGGGGACCGAGGGTGCACCGGACGCCGAGGGCGCCGAGGGTGGAGACGACGACGACGTCATCGACGCCGAGTTCGAGGAGACGAACTGAGCCAGACCGCGTGACCCATGGTCGATAGCCAGCAGACGCCGCCCACGTGATACGTGTGGCGGCGTCCTTCGTTGGGGCAGGTGCGCGCGAAGGCTCGATTTTTTTTTCGTGAAGAGTTAGCGTGTCGTGCGTGTTGTAGGGGGAGAAGACGAGATGGGATCGAGCCAGAGAGGCAAGGCGTGTCGAACGTAAGGGATGGATCGAGCGAGATGAGCGTGGGGAAGGCGTTGGTGGTCGGAGGCGCGGCGTTCGTGCTGATGTCCAGCGGCGTGTGGATCTGGATGTCGTCGGACGGCCCCGAGGAGGCTGAGGTCTCCCGATCCGCGGAGACCGCGTCCTTCGACCCGTACGCTCCCACGGGAGAGGACGCGGTGGCTCGCCGGGTCGAGGAGCGCGAGGTGAAGGCGTCTGAGCCAGCGCCCCGCGCGCGCGCCGCAGAGGACGTGATCACGGAGTCGGAGCGCCCGCCAGAGGACCTGTCCGAGTGGGAGACGGAGCGTGAGAAGGCGCGCGTGGGCTCTCAGCGTACGGTGGACGACCTCCCGCCCGACATCCGAGCCGTGGTGCTCGACGATCTCCCGCCGCGCGGCGTGTACGAGCCGAGGCTCAGCCTGGACAAGCTGCGCAAGGCGCGTCGCGCGAACCCGGTGCAGCGTAAGATGTTGAGCAAGATGGCCTGGGAGCGTACGTTGCCCGCCGAAAAGATCGATCTTCTCAAGGCCGGGAACAAAAGGTCGCTGAAAGCGGTTGACACCACCAAGGACGAGAGGTAACTTCTCCATCCCGTCGAGATGGTGAAACTTTCACCACGAGGCGGAAACAGAGTGCGGGTGTAGCTCAGGGGTAGAGCGCAACCTTGCCAAGGTTGAAGTCGTGGGTTCAAATCCCACCACCCGCTCTGAGAAGAAGCCCCCTCACACTTGGTGTGAGGGGGCTTCTTTGCTTTCTTGCCCATGACCTTGGTCGGTAGGTGGTCGGGGGGTTATGATGTGGCCGATCTTGCAGGCGCTTCACACCGGTGGGTGAGGAGCGTACGACCGGAGGCATCGAAGGTGAGTGACGATAAGGAAGAGTGGCCGAGGCCACGTCAGCGCCGACCGGAAGACGATGTGGGTGGGGAGATCGATCCACAGCCGGATCGGTTTCAGCGGCACACGACGGACTTGATGAAGGGGTCTGTGTGGTCGGGTGACGTGTACGAACTCGAGGAGATTCCCTCGGTCGATGAGGTCGGCGATGCGGGTGATGAAACGCTCCAGGGTCGCCTCGTGGAGTTGGACGAAGAGAGCCTCGGGTTGGGGATGTTCGAGATGAGTGAGCTTGGCGAGCCTGGCGAGCCTGTCTCGAGGAGGCGAGACGAGGTGGTCTCGGCGAGGCTCCTGGGGTTCCACGGCGAGTTCGTGGAGCGCGCGGACGCGGCGTGGCTGATGAGGATGGGGGTGACGCCCGAGGAGTCCCTCGTGGACGTCGCGCCGTCCTCGGCCGAGCGCATCGTGCGCGTGGCCGCGAGCGCGGTGCAGGGGCTGTGTGGTGCGGCGTCTGGCGAAGGGCTCGCCCGCGTGATGGCGTTGTCCGGGGGCTCGTTCATGTGCGCGGTGCGTGACGGGCAGAACGTAGCGTTGCAGCGCCACCCCAGGAAGAACCTGGGGTTCGTGATCGGCGCGTTCGAGGAGATGGGGATCGCGACGGCTCGTTCGACGCAGCTCGGGGGCGTGAGGACGGAGGTGTTCGGCCAGTTGGCGCGTCGATCCGAGCTCGAGAAGGCGATGAAGTGCTCGATGACCGAGATGGTGGCGTGTGAGGGCGTGGGGCTGATGTGGCCGTCTGGGGACGGGATGTGGCTCACGTGCGAGGGGGAGCGGGAGGCTGCGGGGGCGCTCGAGAGGATGTCCGCGGCGTGGCTGGGTTCTGGCATCACGGCCCTCGAGCAGCTCATGAGCGATCAAGAGCTGGAGGTGATCGTGGTGTACGAGACCGAGCGCCTTATCTTCGCGGTGAAGGAGAGCGGCAAGCCGGAGGTCTTCATGGCCTCGTGTCGGCGCGCCACGAACGTGGGGATGGCGATGGCGAAGGCTCGGCGGGCCGCGTCGAGGGCGTACGAGGCCTTGTGATGGGGAGGCGGGCGCGGGCGCGGTGGAGAGATCTCGCCTACGCAACGGCTTTGGGTTAAGGTGCGAACGCTGGACGAGGTGGCGCGCGGTGCGTCCGCGTGTCGAGAGTCATGAGCCCGGCGCCGAGCCGTCGGGTGTGGATGTGTCGAGAGGTGAGTTGAAGATGCGACGAGCGAAGTGCGCGTTGGCGTCGTGTTTTCTGTCGGTGCTGGCTTCGGGTTGCGTCCTGTTCGAGGAGCTACCTGCGGAGGTGCCGCCAGGTCCGTTGGATGTAGGGGATGATGGGGGTGGGGCAGACGGCGACGTTGGCCCCGACGTGAGCGTGGACGCGGACGTCGACGCCGAGGGCGGCGGCGAGGACGCGGACGCGGACGTGGACGCAGACGGGAGCGATGGGACGCTGGAGGGCCCGAGCGCGCTCGGGCTCGTCGTCGGTGTGGGCGAGCTCATAGGAGCGCGCGTGGTCGACGACGCAGGCGACCTCCTGGTCGACGCGATCGTGACGTGGTCGAGCGACGACGACGCGCTGGTGACCGTGGACGACGACGGCCGCGTGTTCGGCGT
>CAJXPN010000357.1 GCA_913058025.1 uncultured Myxococcales bacterium
CTACACAGAGTAGATCGTCGGCAGCGTCAGATGTGTATAAGAGACAGATTCATGACAGCATCGTCGAGCTCGTCGGCCGCACGCCTCTGATCCGCCTTCGGCGGGTCGTGGGGGACTGCCACGCCGAGATCGTCGGGAAGGCCGAGTTCCTCAACCCGCTGGGGTCGGTCAAGGACCGCATCGGCGCGAACATGGTGCTGCGCGCCGAGGAGCGCGGCGAGCTCGAGCCGGGCGCCACGCTCGTCGAGCCCACGAGCGGGAACACGGGCATCGCGCTCGCGTTCGTGTGCGCCTCGCGCGGCTACACGCTCGTGTTGACCATGCCCGACACGATGAGCATGGAGCGGCGCGCGCTGCTGCGCGCGCTGGGCGCCACGCTCGAGCTCACGCCCGGGCCGCTCGGGATGCGCGGCGCGGTCGAGCGCGCCCGGCAGATCGCCGACGAGACCCCCGGCGCGCTGATGCTCCAGCAGTTCGAGAACCCGGACAACCCGGGCGCGCACGCGCTCACGAGCGCGCTCGAGATCTGGGAGGACACCGACGGCCAGATCGACGCGCTCGTCACGGGCGTGGGGACGGGCGGGACGGTCTCGGGAATCTCGCGCGTGCTCAAGCAGAAGAACCCGAACTTCTACACGGTCGCGCTCGAGCCCGCGGGCTCCCCGGTCATCTCGGGCGGCAACCCCGGGCCGCACCAGATCCAGGGCATCGGCGCGGGCTTCGTCCCGGGCAACCTCGACCTCAGCGTGGTCGACGAGGTCCTCCAGATCGAGGACGAGGAGGCCGCCGACATGGCGCGCCGGCTCGCCCGGGAGGAGGGCATCTTCGTGGGCATCAGCGCGGGCGCCAACGTCGTGGGCGCGATCCGCCTGGGCTCTCGCCCCGAGTTCGCCGGCAAGCGGATCGTGACGACGTTGTGTGACACGGGCGAGCGCTACCTCTCGACGCCGCTCTTTCGCGACCTCCCCTGAGCGCGCGCTGCCTGGCGCCACGACACCACGACGCGATCATGTTCAAGTCACTCCGATATGCCGCCGGTGGCGTCGCGAGCTTCCTGGAGGAGGCCGCCGAGGACGTGCGCGCCGTGCGCCGCGGAGACCCGGCCGCCGTGGACTCGCTCGAGGTCGTCCTGACCTACCCTGGCCTGCACGCGCTGTGGTCGCACAGGGTCGCCCACCAGCTCCACCGCGTGGGCAACCGGCGCGTCGCGCGCGCGCTCAGCCACGTCTCGCGTCACTACACCGGGATCGAGATCCACCCCGGCGCGACCATCGGCCGCCGCGTCTTCATCGACCACGGGATGGGAGTAGTCATCGGTGAGACCGCCGTGATCGGGGACGACTGCCTGATCTACAAGGGGGTCGTGCTCGGCGGCACGTCGCTGCGCCGCACCAAGCGCCACCCGACGCTGGGCCGGGGCGTGATCGTGGGGACGAACGCGGCGATCCTCGGGGCCGTCGAGGTCGGCGACGGCGCGCGCATCGGGTCCGGCTCGGTCGTGGTCCGCGACGTCCCCGAGGGCGCGACCGTCGTGGGCATCCCCGCCAGGCTCGTGGCCAGGGCGACGTCCCGAGACGCCATCGTCCCCGACCTCAACCACGCCGACATCCCCGACCCCATCCAGCGCCAGGTCGCCTCACTGCTCGCCGAGATCGACAGGCTCGCCCAGCGCGTCGGCACGCTCGAGCACCAGCTCGACCTCGAGCCCGAGCAGCTCGCGGAGCGGCTCGGCAGGGACTCCGAGCAGTCCGAACTCGACGGCGTCCTCGCCGCAGCCTACGAGGACGACAAGGTCCTTGGCTGAATGGAACGACCTACCTGGACGTCAAACGTCCACGTCACGATCCGACGACCACACACCTTCGCCACACGACACTGCCCCACGGAGGCCCACGACATGCCACACTCACTCACCCGCCGAGCGTCGATCGCCGCGGCGTCCGCGCTCGCCATCGTCGCGCTCGCGACGCCCGCGTCCGCCCAGGAAGACATGACCGCGCGCGCGATCGTGGACAAGATGCTCGAGGGGAACAACTCCCTCGGGGTCGACTCCGGCTCGGCCTCCGTCACGTTGCTCATCGAGGACTCGTCGGGCTCCAAGCGGAAGCGCCAGATGCAGGTCCGCGGCAAGGACTTCGACTCCGGCTCGCGCTCGATCATGAAGCTGACGGCCCCCAAGGAGGTCAAGGGGCAGGCGTTCCTGTTCGCCGAGAACTCTGCGGGCGAGGACGACGTCTGGATGTACCTGCCCGCCTTCGGCGTCACGCGCCGCATCGAGGGCTCCCAGAAGAAGGGGTCCTTCATGGGCACCCACTTCACCTTCGCCGACCTCGAGTCTCGTGACATCGAGTCGGGCGACCTCGAGCGCCTGCCCGACGAGGAGATCGCCAAGGTCCCCGTCTACGTCATCGCCGCGACCCCGAAGAGCAAGGCAGACTCGGACTACGGCCGGGTGGTCGTGTGGGTCCGCAAGTCCGACTTCACGATGCTGCGCACGCGCTTCTACGGCGCGGACAAGGAGACCGAGCTCAAGACGCTCTTCGCCCAGAACTTCGAGAAGACCGACAAGGGCGAGACCTACATCCAGCAGATGACGCTGGTGTCGAAGAAGGGCGGCTACACCATGATCAAGATCGACTCGGTCGACGGCTCGACCGAGCTGCCCGACGCGGCCTTCTCCAAAGATCAGCTCGGCAAGTGACGAGGTCGCCGGCGCGCGCCATCCCACACACCACCCTCGGCGCGCTGGCGCTCGCGTTCGCGCTCGCCCCTGGCGTGGCGAGCGCGGAGTCGTTCTGCGACCCCGAGGATCCGTTCTGCCAGCCGGTCGAGCCCGAGCCAGCTGGGGACGAGGATGGCGAGGATGGTGAGGCCAACGGGCCGACCGAGCCCGGGTCGTTCTGCGACCCCGAGGACCCGTTCTGCGCTCCCGCGGAGGAGGAAGAGGCGGGCGCCGAGGACGCGGCGGCCTTCACGCGACGTGAGCCCGACTTCGATCTGGCGCCCGCCCCGGTCGACGCGTCCTACGAGGCGTCGTGGTCGTCCACGCTGCTCCTGGACACGGCCTGGCAGGGGGACGGAGAGGACGTCGTCGAGCTCGGCTCTACGCTCGACCTCGAGCTCTCGTACGAGCTCGACGTCAACACGAGGCTCGTGCTCTCCGGGCAGGCCCGGCACTGGATGGCCGGGGAGGAGAACGTCGATCGGCTCGACCTCTTGTTGAACGCGGCGAACCCGCGCGCGGAGCTCGACGTGAGGTTGGGGGAGTCGTACGCGCGCTGGAGGTCTGGCGGCGTGACGGTGCGCGCTGGGAACCTGCTGACGTCGTGGGGGAGCACGGACCTGACGCGACCAGGCGACGTGATCAACCCTACGGACGCGCGCACATGGGGCCCGAGCCCCGCGGGCGTGGGTCAGCGCGCGCCGCAGCCGACGGTGGAGGCGTGCTGGGCGTGGGACGGCGGCGCGCTGACGGCGGTCCTCGTGCCCTTCTTCGTACCGAACTACGTGGTGCTCGTGGGGAGGGACTCGGGGTTGTTCGACGTGGGGAGCGCGCTCGGCGGCCAGCTCCCGATCGGGGAGCTGGCCGCCGGTCTGATCGATCCGTCGTCGACCGAGGAGCTCAACGGTTTCCTCTCCCAGTCCACGTACCCGGACGAGCGCCCCGACCACGTGAGCGGCGGCGCGCGCGTCACCGCGACCGCGTGGAACACCGACCTGGGGTTGGGCTACTTCGTCGGTTGGAACCGCACGCCTTACACGCAGCTCGACCCGGACGCGCGCGACGTGCTCGAGCTCGCGGTCGCGGACGGTCAGGTCCTCCAAGACCTCGACCTCGCGGGGTTCCTGAGGAGGAGCCCGAGGGCCGCGCAGGCTCTCCAGCGCGTCACCGACAGGGCGAACGCCGGCGAGCGATTGGTCACGACGGAGTACCGCCGCAGGCAGACGCTCGTGGTGGACGCGGCGCGTTACCTTGGGCCGATCGGGGTGCGCGCGGACGTGGCGTTCTCACCCGCGCAGGTCTTCGTGGGGACGGACCTCTCGGGGTTGCGCAGGCCGACGTTCTCGAGCGCGCTCGGGCTCGGCTACGAGCGCGTGGACGGGGACCGCGCGCTGGCGGTGTCGGTCGAGGGGTTCTGGATCGAGCCGTTGGGTCGGGACAACCCGGTCACGCGGGCGCTCGTTCCCGAGGGGGAGTGGGGCGTCGAGGGCGCCGAGCCGCTTCTCATAGGGGACAGGCTGCTCGGCGTCGCGGGAGGCGGGCGGTGGCAGACGCCCTTGTGGGACCTCGACCTCGAGCTCGGGGGCGTGTTCAACGTGACGACGGGAGACGTCGTCGCGCAAGGCGCCGTATCGCGCCGGTTCGCGAGCTGGCTTGTGGTCCGCGCCGGCGCGATCGTGTACGAGGGCCCCGACCCTCAGGACGGGCTCTCGCTGGGCGGACTCTACGACCGGAACGACCAGGCGTTCGTCTCGCTCGGGGGGGCGCTGTGAGGAGGCGTCAGAAATCTGAGGTCCAGTCCGCGTGACGTTGTGAAAATCCGAAGCCCCCAGCGGGCGCCGTGGGTGAGCGTCGGGGCGAGGGTTCTGCGCGTCGTGAGCGCTCATCGGTGTTTCAGGCGTCGTAAGGAAACCATCGGGGTGACACGCGCGTCATGGATCGCAAGTTGCTTCGTAGAGAGGACATCAGGTGGCGCGTCGTTTTGGAAGGCGCCACGAGAGATGGAGAGCATGATGCGCCGACTTCGAACCCTCATCGCCCAGGTCGCCGTGGCGTTCGCCACGGTGGCGGCCGCTCCTGCGATGGCGACGGCGTTGACGGCGCCAGGGGTCGTGGCGCAGTCGAGGGGCGCGGAGTTGAGCGCGCTCGAGAAGAGCTGGGAGGACGCCGTGCGTCGCCGCGAGCACCTCGTGGGCACGATGGTCGCCGTCGAGGAGAGCTACGACGGCCTCGTCGGGCGGATCGAGCGCCTCAAGCGTGAGGGCGCCGACAACGACCTGCGCCGCCAGCGCCTCCAGACGCTGCTGCGTGAGGGCAGGGCGATCGCAGAGCAGCTCCAGCAGATGCAGCGCGCCGTGGTCCAGAACGACGAGGAGATCGCCGACATCAGCGGGTCCATCGTCGGCATCCTGGACGCGAGGATGCGCCGCGCCGAGCTCGAGATGGCCTCGGCCTCCGCGGGCTCCAGGGCCAAGCTCGTCAGGTCGCTCAACGGGCTCAGCACGATGCGAGCGCGCTACGCTCGCCCTCTCCCCCAGATCTCGATGCGTGACGTCGACGACATCCTCGAGTCCGCCGACCAGGTCGAGGACCCCGAGGAGATGCTCGCGCTCGCCGACGAACTCCAGGACACGGAGACGAGCGTCCGACAGAAGCTCCAGTGGGTTCAGGGTCGCCTGTCGCAGCTCCGGCAGCGCAAGAAGCTCGTGCGCCGCTCGCGCACGTTCCAGCGCCAGGAGCGCTTCTTCGAGGAGGGTGACCGGGGCCGCGTCGTGGTGTCTCGCGATCAGCCCGCGGCAGCCGCCTCCGGAGGGGACGCTGTCTCTTATACACATCTGACGCTGCCGAC
>CAJXPN010000358.1 GCA_913058025.1 uncultured Myxococcales bacterium
CTCCTCCACGTTGGAGATGAGCTCGAGATCGTACTCGGACTCGGGCGAGAAGGCTTCGGAGATCACCTCTTCCGCGACCTCCTCGTCGCGGGCGTCCGGGACCTTGATCTTGGGCCGCGACAGCGACGGCAGCTTGAGCGAGGGACCGGCGGCTTGCGGCGTGGGCTTCTTGCTGGACCCGGGGAGCTCGAGGGAGGTCGTGACCGGGCGCGCGCGCTCGGTGGTGGAGGGCTCGGAGAGCGACTCGAGCGAGCTCCGGAGATCGGAGAGCGGAGGCAAGCTCGCCGCGGACTTCGACCTGTCCCTCGGAGAGGACGCGTCTTTCTTTCGCTTCCGAATACCGAACGGCTTGGGCGCGCTCTTCTTGTCGATGATGTGGGCGAGCGCGCCACGATCGATCGATCGAGTGGCGTTCTGGCTCTCGTCCGTGGGGGCGTCCCGCGTGAGGATCTTGAGCTCCTGGGACTCCGTGAGCGCCCTGAGGCTCGCGCGGTCGATCATCGCGGTCGGGTCGTCGGCAGGCTCGGAGACCTCGGAGATGGGCTCTTCGCCTGCGAGCGTCGTCTCGTCCCTGGACGCCTCTACCTCCGGGAACCCTTCGAAAGCGGAGGCCCCAGCGAGGAGATCGTCGCGGCTCACCCCAGGGTTGGTCGCGTCTTCCTGCGGTGCCCTCTCGTCGACCTCGCCGCCTCTGAGCTTCGCGGCCATGTGCTCGGACGAGGAGCGGAGCGCGTCGAGCTCCACTCCCGAGAGCTCGACGGTGTAGTCGGGTGGGCTCGCAGGCTTGCCGCCTTCGGATTCATCGGACATCGGATACTCGTGACGATGACAGGCTCGCTCCATTGCGAGCTCATGGTTTCATTGCACCTGAACGAATCAGCGTATCACGACGAAGCCCACCCCCGCTACGCGCGCGCAATCTGGGGGCGAGTGACAAGCGACACGTGCTCCGCTAGAACGACGCAAGCCCGCGTCGCGGACGCGCTCCGTAAACCCACAGACACGAAGCCAAAGATCATGTCCATCTCTCCAGAGAAGCTCGCGACTGAAGTCGAACGCCGGCGCACGTTCGCCATCATCTCGCACCCCGACGCAGGCAAGACCACGCTCACCGAGAAGCTGCTGCTCTACGGCGGAGCGATCCACCTGGCGGGTTCGGTGAAGTCGAGGCGAGCGGCCAAGCACGCCGTGAGTGACTGGATGGAGCTCGAGAAGCAGCGCGGCATCTCGATCACGTCGTCCGTGCTCCAGTTCGAGTACGAAGGCCACGCGGTCAACCTGCTCGACACGCCGGGCCACGCCGACTTCTCGGAGGACACCTACCGCACGCTCTCGGCCGCCGACTCGGCGGTCATGCTCATCGACGTGGCCAAGGGCGTCGAGCCCCAGACCGAGAAGCTCTTCAAGGTCTGCCGGATGCGCAAGCTCCCGATCTTCACCTTCGTGAACAAGCTCGACCGCATCGGCCGGCCGCCGCTCGACCTCATCGAGGAGATCGAGTCGCTGCTCAAGATGCGCTGCTGCCCGATCAACTGGCCGCTGGGTCAGGGCCGCGAGTTCCGAGGCGTGTACGACCGGATCAACAAGGAGGTCGTGCTCTTCAACGCCGACGGCTCGCACGGCGAGTCCGTCGTGGACCTCGAGCGCGTGCCGATCGACCACCCGCGCGTGCGTGAGGTCCTGAGCCCGACACGCTACGAGAACTTCCGCGAGGAGATCGAGCTGCTCGACATCGCCGGCGACCCGTTCGACATCGAGCGCGTGCGCTCGGGCGACCTCTCGCCGATGTTCTTCGGCAGCGCGATGACCAACTTCGGCGTCGAGTCGTTCCTCGAGCACTTCCTGGACATGGCGCCCAACCCCGTCGAGTCCAACGTCAACGGCGTCGACCCGAAGGACCCCGCGTTCTCCGCGTTCGTGTTCAAGATCCAGGCGAACATGAACCCGTCGCACCGCGACCGCATCGCGTTCATGCGCGTCACCAGCGGCTGCTACCAGCGCGACATGCAGGCCAAGCTGGCCCGCACGGGCCGCCAGATCAAGCTCGCCTACCCCCAGGGGTTCATGGCCAACGACCGCGCCGTCCTCGAGGAGGCCTTCGCCGGCGACATCCTGGGCCTCTACGACCCCGGCATGTTCCGCATCGGCGACACGCTCTCCAACGGCGCCGAGATCTCCTCGCCCAACATCCCGAGGTTCAGCCCGGAGCACTTCGCGATCGTCGAGATCACCGACGCGCTCAAGCGCAAGGCGCTCGTCAAGGGCCTCGACCAGCTCTCCGAGGAGGGCACGATCCAGGTCTTCAAGCAGCCCTTCCTGGGCGACAAGGACGCCGTCGTCGGCGCCGTGGGTATGCTCCAGTTCGAGGTCCTCAAGTTCCGCCTCGAGCACGAGTACCGCGTCCCCGTCCGCCTCCGCACGCTGACCTACGCGCACGCGCGCTGGGTCGACGGCGAGCCCTACGACGAGTCCGCCTTCGATCGCCTCGACTACTGCATGGCCTTGCGCGATCGCGACGACCTGCCGATCCTGCTCTTCCGCAACGACTGGGCCCTGAGCTACTGCCGCGGCAACTACCCCCAGCTCGAGTTCCTGCCCAACCCCCCGGGCACGCCCGGGCTCGCCGAGCTCCACGGCAACGGCTGGATCTGAGGCGGCCCGACTCGACCGAACACGGAGTGACATGACGTGGCGACGATGTACTTCCTGTTCAGCGTGATCATCCCGGGGCTCGTGATCGCCGCGATCATCGCCGCCCTCGTCATGGTGACGCGTGGCATCATCCAGCGTCACAGAGTCTCACTACGGCTAGGGATCGAGCGCACGTATGAGCGCCTCGGGTTCGAGGACCCCGAGGCGCACGACGGGCACCTGCTCCGCAGTAAGGGCACGGTCGGCGGCATCGAGGGGTGCTTCATCGACGCCCGCTACGCCACCCAGGGGCTCGCGGTCATCGACCTCACCCTCCACGTGCCGCTCCAGGCGCTCGGGATCCCGAAGGGCGTCAGCCTGGAGGTCACCAGCCTCTCCCACCAGCCCCCACCCGTCCGTTCGGCCGAGGGCACCTACATGAACCGGGTGCTCTCGACGGACAGCACGATCACGCTCGGCTGGAACAAGCACGCGCTCACAGGGCCGATCGGCGAGCTCCTCGGTGTCGCATCTCCAGACGCTCACGCCAAGCTCACCGAGCTCGACGCGTTCTACACCGAACCTCTCACCGCCCTGCTCATCGAGGGCGACTGGGTCGTGCTCAAGCGCTCCGTGACTCAGCAGGCGATGTCCTCACGTCAGGCCAAGGAGGGGGAGGGGCTCGAGATCTTCCTCACCCAGCTCGTTCAGCAGACCTCCGAGCTCGCGCGCTCGTTCTCCTGGGATTGGGAGCGCCCCGAGGACCTGTACGAGGCTCTGTTCATGAGGAGTTCACCCTTCACGCCCCACCGAGAGCAGGCGCTCTCGACGCTGCTCACGACGTTCCGCGGCTCCGAGGCCTCCGAGCGCATCTGGAGCTTCGCGCTCGAGCGGGGCAACCTCCACGACGTCGTGCTGGCCATCAACACCGACCAGGCGCGCGCGCTCGACGAGATCACCGACGACCGCTTCGTCACCTTCGTCAACACGCTCATCGACTCCTCCGACGCGTTCGACGTCTCCGCCCTGCCCAACCTCGCCGCGCAGCGCTTCGACTACTCCGCGCTCCTGAACACACGCATGTCCTGGGGGATGCGCAAGGCCCTGCTCATGCTCTGGCTCGGCACGATCGACCCCTCCCACGACGAGTTCAACGCCCACATCGCCAAGCTCCCGACCACGCTCCGCCCAAGCGAGCGCCGAGAGCTGCTCGACGTCTTCACCAAGCAGCCGTCTACCGCGAGCCAGTCGATCGCACCCGTCTACGCCTCGTGGGTCGCCGCGGGTGAGCCCATCGAGCACTCCGAGCTCCAGGCGCTCATGGCCGCGTACGTCGCGCTCGCGCGCTCACTCGACGAGCAACGGCTCGACGCGATCGCCCGGGAGAACGAGATCGAGCCGCTGCTCATCGTGATCCTCGAGCGCAACCTCCAGGTCGCATCGGCCGCGGCGCGCGCGCTCGGCAGCTTCGGCTCGGCCGCGGCCATACCCGCGCTCACCGACATCATCGAACGCTCGGGCCAGACGCTCGTGGGACAGGGCGCCGAGGCCAAGGCCGCGCGCGAAGCGGTCGTCGAGCGGCTACGACGCGACCCGACCTCGGGCGGCCTCTCCGTGAGCGTCGAGCCGGACGCCAGAGGCGCCCTCTCTCGCGCCGAGGGCGAGGCCGGCGGCCTCGCCCTCGCCCCGCCTGACGACGAGAGCGGCGCGTGAGCGGCGCGGGCGCCATAGTGGTCCTGCTGTTGAGCCTCGTCGGGGCAGCCTTCTTCGTGGTGACGCGCACACAGGAGCGCAACCGAGACCGCGCGCTCCTGCTCATCCACGAGCCGTTCGTCGGCGACGCCCGACGCGCGCTCGAGCCGCTCGAGCTCGCGCACGTCGAGGACGTGCGCTCGCCGGGTGAGCCGCGCCTCGAGATCACGTTCCCATCGAGCAGGCACCGGAGCGTCGTGCGCGTCCGGCGAGACATCAGCGGCGCGCTCGTGGTCGACCTCACGACCCCCATCCGCGACGCCGTCCCCTCGATGCTCAGCATCCGCTCGGTCGCCTCGGTTCGGCACATCCACGTCGGCAAGGAGCGCGTCACGCAGCGCACGCTCGACCTGGACAGCGGCGACATGACGCTGGCCTATGGCGGCCAGAGCGTGACCGCCCGGCTCGCTGACCTCATGCACGCGCTCACCCCCGAGCTGCTCGAGGGCCTGCGCGCCGAGGCCTCCGTGCACCGCGCCCGCGTCGAGTCGGTCGTCGTGGCGAACTCACACCTCGAGCTCGAGGTGGTCTACCCCGGCGCGGAGACCACCCGCCTCGCGGCGCTGGTGAAGCGCCTCGTGGACTGGAGCGCGCACGCCCACATCGAGTCCCCTTCACCCGGCGCGTTCTGGCGCCGCCTGTACTTCAAGGCGCCCGCGAACAGCGCGGCCCGGCTGGGCGCGCTCTCGAGCCTCATGGGGCACGCGCCCGACTCCGACGAGGCGCGCGACCTCCACGCGCACGTGCTCGAGCGCGAGGGCACCGAGGCGCTCTACGCCCTCTACACCAGCTCGCCTCACCCGTTCTTCTCCAGGATGAGCGGCCCCAGGCTCCAGGCCTTCCTGGGCCACCTGCTCTCCAGAGGCGATCACCCGCTCAGCGCGATCCCCGCGACCGCGTTCACCCAACTGGACGCGCGCGCGCTGGGAGCGCGCGCGCTCCCGGCGTCTCTGCGGATCGAGGTCTTCGAGCGGCTCGACGACACCGACGAGGCGATTGCCGGCCACGCGGCGACCCTCTACTCGGCCCTCTCGGACCAGGAGCGCGGCGACCTCCTCGCGCGCACGAAGGAGCCGAACCTGAGCCGCGTCACGCCCGCGCTCATCGACGCCGCGAGGGCGCTCGGTGTCGTCCCTGTCTCTTATACACATCTCCGAGCCCACGAGACAGGCAGAAATCTCGT
>CAJXPN010000359.1 GCA_913058025.1 uncultured Myxococcales bacterium
TCTACACAGAGTAGATCGTCGGCAGCGTCAGATGTGTATAAGAGACAGCACTAGAGGTGATATGGTTTCAAAAAACAACCCTCCAGTTGTTTTTAAAAACCAACGTCGTCGAGCAGAGCAAGAACGGGAGCGGGGCATCCATATTATGGATGCCCCGCTGGAGACGCATTCCTCAGCATCTCGGCGACTTCAGCCTGCGTGCGCGCCGCGCTCGACGGACGCGAGGCGCGTGAGGATCTCGTCGGTGAGCGCCTGGTAGTGGACGGCGCCGCGGCTCTTGGGCGCGAACTCGAAGACGGACTGACCCTCGAGCTGGGCCTGGCTGAGCTTGGTGCTGACGCCGATCTCGGAGGAGAGGACGAGCTCGCCCCAGGCGTCCAGGAGGTCGGCGCGGACGGCGTCGTTGACGCTGACGTTGCGGCCGTCGACGCGCGTCAGGACGACGCCGAGGATGTCGAGGGGGTGGTGGAGGCGCTCGTTGATGGTGAGGACGGTGGAGATGAGCTCGTCGGCGCCCTGGACGGCCAGCGGTGAGAGGTCGGTGGGGATGAGGACGCGGTCGGCGGCGAGGAGGGCGTTGAGGGTGAGGTTGCCCTTGTTGGGGGGGCAGTCGATGACGACGAGGTCGTAGTGCGTGCGCGTGATGGAGAGGGCGTCGCGCAGGAGGAGCTCCTTACCGATTTTCTGGCTCAGGCGGCCCTCGGCCTCGGCGAGGCCGGGGTCGGCGGGGGTGAGGTCGAGGTTGGGGATCTGGGTGGAGATCGCGGCGTCGAGGAGCTGAGCGCGGGCGTCGTCGAGGAGGATCTCGGAGACGGGCCTGGCGACGGGGTTGGAGGGGACGCGGGAAGAGAGGCTAGACCAGCAGTGGCCCTGCGCGTCGAGGTCGACGAGGAGGACGCGCAGGCCGCGAGAGGCCGCGGCGCAGGCGAGGTTGACGGAGGTCGTGGTCTTGCCGACGCCGCCCTTGACCGTGGAGACGGCGAGGACGTTCGCGTGGCGGTCGCCGCGCGCGTAGCGCGCGTCGGGGCGGACCAGGCGGCGCAGCTTGCTCGAGATGAGTTGACGCATGGGGTGCTCCTTTCCTTGAGCGATTCGTTGGCCGTTCATGGCCGATGTGCGGGGCGACGCGGGGCGTCGGATCGCGTCATTCAAGCGTACAAGCGACTGGTTCACAAGTGAAACGTTTGCAACGAAGAGTTTGATCTATGTCGTACATCTGGATACACTCCGGCTGGTTTGCTAGGAAATTCCGACCGTGCGCGACCCGGGCGACATTCCGGTGTGCGTGAGTCACGATAAGTGCTTGTGAGGCAAGAAGAAGATGATTTCGATGTTCAAACTGGGGAGGGCGGCGAAGACGTTGCTCGGAGCAGGCGCGCTGGCGCTGACATTGGCAGGTTGCGGAGGGGATGAGCAGCCCTCGGACGTGAAGCTATGCTCGGGTGACGACGGCTGCTCGTTCGGCTCGGTGTGCCTGGCGAGCGGGGAGTGCGGCACGGCGTCGTGCGACTTCTGCGGCTCCGGCCAGGTGTGCGTGACGTTGGAAGACGGCACGCAGACCTGTTCGGTCCCCCAGTGCGACACGGCCGCGGACTGCACGAGCCCCGAGCAGTGTGTCGCGGGCGTGTGCACCGAGGCGACGTGCTCGACCAAGGAAGACTGCGACGCGGGCAAGATCTGCAACCAGCTCACGAGCACGTGCATCGACCCGCCCGAGGCCTGCGCGAACGATCAGCAGTGCGCGGCAGGCGAGGTCTGCATCACGGACATGGGCGTGTGCGTCATCGGCTGCGCCGACGACGCGTCGTGTGGCGAGGGCAACATCTGCGAGGAGTCCTCGAGGGTCTGCACCAGCGGTTGTCGCGACGACGAGGGCTGCCCCGAGGGTCAGACCTGCGGCGCGGACAGCAAGTGCACCGCCGTCCCGATCACCTCGTGTGACCAGGTCACGTGCACCCCGACGCAGCGCTGCAACCCTGCGAACAACTTCCAGTGTGAGGACACGTGCACGACGGACGCAGGCCAGCCGAACTCGTGCCCGGACGGCGCGGTCTGCAACACGAACACCGGCGTTTGTGGTAGCGCGAACGAGTGCCCTGGTGAGGACCCCAACCAGTGCGACGGCAACGCCAACTCGCCGTTCTGGAACACCACCCTCTGCGCCTGCGTGGAGTGCACCGACAACAGCCAGTGTGGCGGCGGCGCGTGCAACGCGAACGGCCAGTGCACCGACGCCTGCCAGACCGTGTGTGACCCGGGCACGCCCGGCACCTGCGGCGGCAACACCCCGTACTGCATCGCGGACTGCTGCGTGCAGTGCATCGGCGCGGCCGACTGCATGGCCGGTCAGCTCTGCCTCGACGGCTTCTGCGGCGATCAGCCCGACTGCACCGCCGACCCGAACGCGTGCCCCCAGGGCCTGACCTGCGACGCAGGCCAGTGCGTGGCGCCGGGCGGCGGCACATGCGACCCGATGGACCCCGCGTCCTGCCCCCAGGGTTCGTTCTGTGACCCCTCGACCGGCACCTGCGGCGGACTCGGAGGCGGCCTCGGCTGTGGCCTCTGCAACGCGGACTGTACGTGCGACAACGGCCTCACCTGCGAGGGTGGCTTCATCTGCGGTGGTTGCAACCTCCTCACCGGGCCGCAGTGCCCGGGCGGCGCGTTCTGCATCCCCGGCCTGAACATCTGCCTGCCGCTCTGACAGGGGCGCCTCGATGGCAATGAGAGGCACCTCTTCGGAGGTGCCTTTTTTTATTGCCTGCGCGGACCGTCCGCGGCCCTCGCGCTCGGCGCGTGCTCATACGCGCTGGTCGATAGAGGCGCCTGGCGGAGAGGTTCGGGCGGTCGACTTGAGCGCGGGGCGGGCGCGCACTAGGCTATGGTGAAGGCGTACACGCGGCGTGGCGCCCGTCTCACTCCGAACACCCAGACAAAGGCGGCGCACCGTTGAAGAACCATCACCTCATACTCTCGATGTGGCTGTGTATGAGCCTGGGGCTCTCGCTCTTCGGTGGGTGCAGCGCCGACGGGCCGGGGAGCGGGAGGTCGTGCGCGGACGACGGCGACTGCGTGTTCGGGTCGATCTGCCTGAGCAGCGGCTCGTGCGGGACGGCGTCGTGCGACTTCTGCGAAGGAGACCAGGTCTGCATCACGCTGGACGGCACGCCGACGTGCTCGGTGCCTCAGTGCACGCAGCGCTCGGAGTGCGGGTTCGGGGAGCGATGTGACGACGGGTTGTGCGTGCAGAACGCGTGCGGCGAGGACGGCTCGTGCCCGGAGGGTGAGGTGTGCGACGAGCTCGCCGACGAGTGCATCGCCGAGTGCGTCGACGACGCGGCGTGCGGGTCGGGGCGCATCTGCGACGTCCGCACGAAGCTGTGCCAGGCGGGGTGCCGGGAGAACGAGGACTGCCGCACGGGCGAGCGCTGCGGGGACGGGAACGTGTGCGAGTTGTTCCTGCCGACGTCGTGCGCCGACGTGCTCTGCGAGGACGACGAGCGGTGCGAGGACGACACGCTCGAGTGCGTGCTCAAGTGCGTCGACGCGCCCGACCAGCCGGGCTCGTGTGGTGAGGGCGAGCGCTGTGACATGCAGACGAACGAGTGCACGTCGATCAACTGCCCGGGGCAAACGTCGGCGCAGTGTGACGGGAACGCGAGCGCGCCCATCTGGCGAGACGACCTGTGCCTGTGCGTGGAGTGCGAGCGGAGCTCGGACTGCGCCGTCGGGGAGCAGTGTGGCGTGGACACGGGGCGCTGCCTGCCGTGCGACAGCCCATGCGAGGCGGGGACGCCGGGGACGTGCGGGGGGCTCACGCCGTACTGCTCGAACACGTGCTGCGTGGCGTGCCTGAGCGCCCAGGATTGCCCGGTGGACAAGGCGTGCGTGGAGGGGCGGTGCGCCGAGCCGTTCGCGTGCGATCCGCGCGACGAGGGCGCCTGCCCCAGCGGACACGTGTGCGAGGGCGGCGCGTGCGTGCCCGGTGAGGAGGACGTCGCGTGCGCCGGGATATCTCCGGACGCGTGCGCGGCGGGCCAGTTCTGCAACCCGTTCTCCGAGAAGTGCGAGGACCTGGGCGCGGGCACGTGCGGGCTGTGCGACAACGACTGCACGTGCGGCGGCGGCCTGACCTGCGACGGTTTTTTGTGCAACGGGTGCACGGTGGGCTTCGACCCGAACTGCGCGCAGAACCTGTGCACGATGTTCAGCGGGCAGACGGTGTGCCAGGAGTGAGCGGTGGCGGCACCTCGAAGCCGTGACCACCGCTCGGTTTTTTTGACCTCGCCTCGTCCCAAAGGATACTGACGCTCCGAAGGATGAATGGAGCGTGGTCATGTTCGATCGCTGGAGAGCCTGGTTCGGGGCGGCGTGTGTGTTGGGGGTGATGGGGGCGTCGACCCCGGCGTGGTCGTACAGCCCGGCGGCGCACGTGAAGCCGGAGCTGCTGGTGGGGGCGCTCGAGCCGCTGCTGAACCCGCTCGAGCACACGATGAGGTTCTGGGAGTCATGGAGCGCGGGTGAGCTCGCGCCCGCGGAGGTCGACGAGGACGCGTGGAGACGCGTCGACGCGTTCGACTGGACGCCTCCCGAGCCCACGGCATGGACGATGGTGGGGGACTACCCCGTGGTGGGGACGCCGCGGGTCGACGAGCTGTGGCACACGATCACCAGGTTCAAGAGGCTCCACTGGGTGCGCACGCGCTACAGGCTCAAGACGAGGGCGCTCAGGGCGTTGAACCCGGACCTGGACCTGAACACGCTCGAGGTGGGGCAGCGCCTGAGGGTCTGGCGCCGGGACGAGGCGCGGATCTCGCAGAGCGTGGGGACGCCGTCGCGGGGCTGGCTAAAGGACGGCGAGCCGCTGCCGAGCGGTGAGAAGCACAAGGTGCTGCACGCGCACCGGGCGTTCGGGACGTACTACACGGTGAGCGAGCTGGTGCGCGTCCTGGGCGCCTACGCGGAGCGGTTCCCGTGGGCCGAGAGGTTGATCGTGGGGGACCTTAGCCTGCGCCGCGGGCGCAAGCTCTCACCGCACATGTCGCACAGGTCGGGGAGGGACGTGGACCTGACGTACCCGCGCCGGACCGCGCCGCCGGACTACCTGAGGTTCCACTACATCCCGCGCCGCGACATCGACGTGGAGCGGACGCTGTGGTTGGTGCGGGCGTTCCTGGCGTCGGGGATGGTCGAGTACATGTTCATCGACCGGCCGATCCAGCGGCTGCTCTACCGCGAGGCGCAGCGCCAGGGGGCGACGCCGGAGTGGCTGCGCGCGGTGTTCCAGTACCCTGCGCGCGCGGGGACGCGCGCGATCGTGAGGGCGTCGAAGGGTCACGACGACCACGTGCACATCCGCTGGCGCTGCCAGCCGACCGACCGCCGCTGCGACTGAGCGGCGTCGAGGGGGGAGGTTGACGTGTCCATGGCGGAGGGTGGTGGAAGGGCGGCTGCTCTCCCCGCCGCCGCACTTCGCGCTTGGCGTTCCCCGCTGGGAATTGGGCGTGTCTTTGACGGGAGGGTGAGGGCAACGCGACTGCCCTCCCCGCCGCCGCTG
>CAJXPN010000360.1 GCA_913058025.1 uncultured Myxococcales bacterium
CGCCTCGGCGGAGCCGGCGTCGCCTTCGGGGGCGCCAGCGTCCGCGTCGGGCGCGCCGGAGGCGACGACGAGGAGCTCGGCGCGAGCCTCGTCGGTCAACCCGGCCGGGGTCCAGGGGCGCAGCCCCTCGACGCCCTTCGGGTCGAGCGCCAGAGTGAGTGAGCGGGCGGTGAGGCCGTTCTTGAGGACGCGCTGGCGGGGGGACTCGATGTCGGTGGCGAGCTCGTCGGAGACCCCCTCGACGCGCCAGTACGACGCGGCGCTGGCCTCGGAGCCAACGTCGAGCACGTCGCCGAGGAGTTGGAGGGCGCCCTTGACGCCGGTGACCTCTCCGCTGCCGGCGCGCTCGAGGATGCCGGCGACGCCGTCGAACTCGCTGGGGACGGAGTCGCCCTTCAAGGCGAGCGACTTGCGGCTGCCAGCCTGGAGCTCCTTGCGCAGGTTGTTCACGCGAGACTTCGCGAGCACGGCCGGCATGCGCACACCGAGCGTGCGCATCGGGAACTCCTGGATGACGATCTCGCCCTGAGGCGTCACGAAGACGTCGAGCTCGTTGCCCATGACCTTCTGGCGGAAGTGGAGCGCGTCGACCTTCTGTTCGTAGACGTCGACCTCCTTACGCTCGACGTACTCGTACACGAGCTTGCTGTTGCCCATCGACATCGGGTCGAAGAACTCCTGCTCGTAGACCATGCCAGGCTTGAGGTCGGGCTGGGCGATGAGTTGGTTGAGGGCGTTCGAGGAGAGCCGAGGCATCTCGGGGAGCGCGAGGACGCGCTCGGAGGGCTCGCCCCCCAGGTCCACGAGCAGCTTGACCTCGGCGCCCTCGCCCTTCTTCTCGACGTCGCCCTTGAGCGCGAACGTCCCGAGGAGGCTGTCGACCGAGCCCTGGAAGCTCCTCAGGCGAGCGTCGTCGTCGAGCGTGGCCTTGATGCTGGTGTCGATGAGGCGAGGCTGACCGGCGATCGAGATCGACATCAACATCTCGTACTCGAACAACCAACCCTCATCGAGGCGCGTGCGCACCTCGTGGACGTAGCCGATGTCCTCGCTCTCGCGCGACAGGATCATCCAGCTCGAGCCGGGGGTGATCACGACGGTGTCCGAGGCCTGCACCTCGGGCGCGACGTCGACCACGTTGACCTTGTAGACGAATGAGCCCACGAGGGCGACCCAGGCCACAAGGATGGCGCCACCCACCACATCAAAAAGGCGCATGCGCACTCCAGTTCGCCGCTTTAACCGAGATCGATACCATGACCGGGCGAGTGTATCAGAGAAGCCGCGCACAGCAAGGCGGCTTGCGCGCACGGACGGCGCTGGGGCACACTCGGCGCAAGAAGGAACACCACCTCACGACGCGGGCACCCCGATGGCTGAAGACCACACCGAACACTTCCAGCTCAACCTGAACGGGATCTCACTCGAGATCTCTGGGGACTACGACTTCGTCCAGTCGATGTACCGCAGAGTCATGAGCGACATCGAGGAGGCTCGCGCGCGCATGCTACGTGGCGAAGGCCCCGCGCCCAAGGCCGCGCCCAAGCTCCCCCAGAAGGGATCGCTGAGCGTCTCCGAGATCAAGCAGCGCGAGCGCGAGCGCCCCGCCTACGCCGCCGTGGACAACCGCGTGATCTGGCTCCACCGCACGAACTCGATGGTCAACAAGATCTACATGGCCAACGTCGAGGAGATCTCGGGCACCCGGATGCTGCGCGCCTTCGACCCCGCGCACCTCTACACGCTCTACGTCGAGGATCCGCTGCTCTCCAAGATGATGCCCAGGTTCGGCCGCGGGCAGACGCTCTGGGCCGAGCTCACGACCGCAGGCCGGCGCAAGATCGCCGAGGCCACTGGCGGCTACAAGGCCGTGCCCAAGTCGGCCAAGACACGCAAAGACACCTGACCGTCGCCACCGACGAGCCTCAGCCCCCGGCGATCGTGTCCTCGGCGCCCTCGAGCCCGAAGACGCGGCACGCGTTGGCGTAGGTCTGCGCGGCGAACGCGCCGAGCTCCTCGCCGCGGATCTCGGCGATCTTGCCGGCGGTGTGGCGCACGTACGCGGGGCGGTTGGGCCTGCCGCGGCGAGGCACCGGCGCGAGGAACGGAGAGTCGGTCTCGACGAGGACGCGCTCGGCGGGGACGTCGCGCGCGATCTCGAGGAGCTCGCGCCCGTTCTTGAACGTCACGATCCCCGAGAACGAGATGTAGAAGTCGCGCTCGAGCAGCGCCTCGGCGAAGGGTCGAGAGCCCGTGAAGCAGTGCAGGATGCCGCCGGTGTAGCCGAGCTCGTCGAGGATCTCGAGGGTGTCGTCTTCGGCGTCGCGGCTGTGGATCACGATCGGCTTGCCGACCTTCTGCGAGAGTTCGAGCTGGGTCGCGAAGACCCGGCGCTGACGCGCCTTGGGCGCCTTGTCGTAGAAGTAGTCGAGCCCGGCCTCGCCGATGGCCACGACCTCCGGGAGCTCGGCGAGCTCGTCGGCGACGATGGGCAGCCAGGCGTCGACGTCGCCGCCCGCGTCGTGCGGGTGGATGCCAGCAGAGCACCAGACGCCGCGGTGGGCGCGCGCGATCTCGAGCGCGCGCCAGTTCGAGTCGATCCCGTCCGAGCCGCCGATGGAGACGATGCGTCGCACGCCCTCGGCCGAGGCGGCCTCGAGGACGGCGTCGAGGTCGTCGCGCATGTCGGCGAAGTCGAGGTGCGCGTGGGTGTCGAACAGCGTGACGTTCTGGTCCGTCATGGCCTCTAGCTCCTTGGTATGAACAGGACGCCGCGGCCCTCGGACTCGTCGTCGAGGAGCGTGCCGTCGCGCAGGAGCTCCTGCGCGAGCGCGCGACACTCGTCGTCGGCGTGGGAGCGCGCGAGCTCTGAGAGCAGCGCGCGCGAGGCGTCGGTGTCGTAAGCGGCGACGGCGAGGATCGCCGTCTCGTTGTGGTAGTCGGCAGAACGCGCCAGGCGCGCGATGGTGTCGTAGAAGGGCTCGAGCTTGAGCCTTCCCGAGACCTCGACGGCGTAGCCCTTCGAGTCCTTGCGGCGGCTCTCGAGCGCGCGCTCGATATGAGCGACCCCCTCGGGGTCGCCGGCCTCGGTGAGCGCGGCAGCGATCTCGACCTTGAGGATCGGGTGGAGGAGGAACGAGCCCAGCCGGGCGCGCATGGCGAAGCGTGCGCGCTCGGCGGAGTGACCCGTGCGCGCCAACCACCCGAGCGCGCGGGCGGCCGCGGCCGAGGTCTCCTCGTTCTTGAGCGCGCGCGCGAGTTCCTCGACCCACTCCGCGATGCGATCCTCGTCGGCGCCGGGCGAGATCGCCTCGAGCTCGACGAGAGAGAGCGTCGCCTGGAGGCGTGTGGTCGAGCGCATCCGCTCGCGCCTGGCGGCCACGGAGGCCTTGAGGTCGGTGAGCCCACGCGCCGCGGCGATCTGCATGCCGACCACTGCGAGGTCCTCGTCGGACTCCTCGATCGCGGCCGCGGCGCACTCTGCGCCCTCCCCCACGACGAACAGGCTCACGAGCGCCTCGTAGCGCACGGAGGACGAGGCGTCCTCGCGAAAGGCTGCGCGCAGCGCGGCGACGGTCGCCTCGCCAGGGTCTCCTCGGAGCGCCAACGACGCGGCGGCCGCGAGCTTGTCCTCGACGCCGCCGCCCTCACGGCGCGCGAGCCCGCGCAGCGCGCGGGCGGCGCCGGCGTCCTCGCTCAGGTCCTCGGAGAGGATGAGCGCGGCGCGGCGGCGAAGCGGCGGGTAATCGTCGTCGAGCGCGCCGAGCAGGAGCTCGCGCCTCGCGTCTCCCGTGACGCGCTGCGCGCGCCACAAGAGCTCGCGCGTGCGCGCCACGGGGTTGACGATCTCGGAGAGGGCGACGCCCTCGGGGTCCTGATTCATCAGGAAATCTCGGCGCCGGGAGGGACCGTGTCGGGCAGGGTCGCGAGCGCGAGACCGCCGTCGGCGGTGTCGGCGGCGATGAGCATCGCCTCGCTCTGGACCTTGAAGACCTTGCGGGGCTTGAGGTTCGTCACGAAAACGTAACGGTTGCCCTGGACGTCCTCGGGCGCGAACGACTTCGCGATGCCGGAGGCGACCGACCTGTGGTCGCCCTCGCCCACGTCCACCATCAGGTGGAGGAGCTTGTCGCTGCCGTCGACGCGGGCCGCCGAGACGACCAGGCCACACTGCATCTTCACCTTCGTGAAGTCGTCGAACCCGATGTACTCCATGTCGTCCTTCTTCTTTTTGGGAGCAGGCTCGGCCGCCTTCTCCTTCTCCTTCTTGGGCGCGGGCTCTTCGGCGGCGGGCTCCTCCGGGAACTCGAGCTTGGTGAAGAGCACGTCGGGGGCGGCGAACGTGCGGCCTCCGGGGAGGAGCCCCCACGCATCGAGCGAGGCGTAGCCGCCGCCGTCGGCGGGCTCACCGAGCGCGCCGAGCGTGGCCGCGGCCGCGTCGGGCACGAACGCCGCCAGGAGGACGGCGACCCAGCGGATGCCCTCGATCGTGTGGTAGAGGACCTCGCCGCAGCGCTGCTGCGTGTCCTCCTCACGGGCGAGCTTCCAGGGCTGGTTCTCCTGGAGGTAGAGGTTGAGGTCGGCCGAGAAGCCGAGCGTGACCTCGAGGGCGCGGTGGAACTCGAGCGCGTCGATGGCCGCGTCGAAGGCGGCGCGGGCTGCCTTCGCGCTGGCGACGAGCGCGACGTCGCGCTCGTCGGTCGGCGCGCCGACCTCCGGGAGCGCGCCGTCGATGAAGCGCTCGCCCATCTTGAGCGTCCGGTTCACGAGGTTGCCGAAGTTGTCGGCGAGCTCGGAGTTGTTGCGCTGGATGAGGTTGCGCGCGGAGAAGTTCCCGTCGTTGCCGAAGGGGACCTCGCGCAGCAGGTAGTAGCGCAGGACGTCGAGCTCGTAGTCCCTGGCGAGGTCGAACGCGTCGATGAAGTTCCCGAGCGACTTGCCCATCTTGACGCCCTCGTTGAGCCACCAGCCGTGGGCGAAGATCTGCTTCGGCAGCTCGAGCCCGGCGCTCATCAGGAACGCCGGCCAGTAGACGGCGTGGAAGCGCAGGATGTCCTTGCCGATGAGGTGGACGTCGCACGGCCAGTGCTTGGCGAACGCCTCGTCGTCCTCGCCGTAGGCGCCCACGGCGGTGAGGTAGTTCGTGAGCGCGTCGACCCAGACGTACATCACGTGCTCGGGGTCGCCAGGGACGGGGACGCCCCAGTCGAAGGTGGTGCGGCTGATGGAGAGGTCGTTGAGGCCGCCCTCCACGAACGAGACGACCTCGTTGTAGCGGGCCTGGGGGCGCACGGACTCGGGGTGGGTGCGGTACCACTCGAGCAGGCGGTCCTGGAAGGCCGAGAGCTTGAAGAAGTAGGACTTCTCCGAGACCCACTCGACCACGGCGCCGGTCTCCTTGGCGTGACCGTCCTCGATCTCGTCCTCGGCGTAGTAGGCCTCGTCGGCGGCGGCGTACCAGCCATCGTAGCTGCCGAGGTAGATGTCACCGTTGGCCTCGAGGCGCTCGAAGAGCGCGGTGGCGGTGCGCTTGTGGGCGTCCTCGCTGGTGC
>CAJXPN010000361.1 GCA_913058025.1 uncultured Myxococcales bacterium
CGGCAGCTTCAGATGTGTATAAGAGACAGCCACGATCCCCGCCACGTCGTAGAGCGGCACCTTCGCGTCCAACCTCAACGCCCACGGCAAACCGATCTCCACCGGCGTCCACTGCGCGCCGATGATCGTGTCCCCCAACCCCACGTTCGCGTACGTCGTCTCGATCGCCTCGAACCGGTTCGTCGCGAACTGGTAAGGCAGGTAGATCTGGAGCTGCACGTTCCCGCCCACGCCGACCTCGGCGTACACCGCCGCCGACCTCGACACGAACTCCGCCCCCTGCACGCGCTCACCCGTCGACGACACGAACGTGTCCGAGCCGAACAACAGCCCCGACCCCTTCACGTAGGCCTCCCCCTGGCCCTTCGTCCACGGCCCCGCGCTCGCTGGCGACGCCAACGCACACACCATCCCGAGCGCGCACGCCCACACCATCCTACTGCTCGAACTCAACGCTTCGCTCCTCGTGTACGGAACCACCTCGACGCCGACTCGAGACACAATGCTCATGAAGCCACGATGGTTCAAACCTCTCGACGCACCATGTCACTGATGTGATGGTCCGACACGCCACGCATCGCGCGCATACGGGCCGCGGCCACTTCACGAAGGGGATACGATGAGCTTCTGGTTTAGAAACTGGTGGGGAGGGAAGGAGCACAACGTGCTGCTCGAAGATCTCCCCAGGCTGCTCCAGACCCTCGAGGAGGCTGACGATGAGCACCCGCAGGTCGACCTCGGCAACAGCGAAGGATTGGTCGTCTCCGTCCACAAGAACGGGCTGGTGATCATCACCGATGACCAGGACTACGAGTACTTCAAGCGAGGGCTGGACAGAGCCGAGACGCTCGCCCTCATGGGACGCGTCGCGACGCTCGACTTCGACGTGGCGTCGCTGCGGGGTTGGGATGACGGGTGATTGATACACACGCTCCAAACACCTAGAACGCCTCGTCCAGGTACCACCCGTCCGCCAGGCTGTGCGGCCCGCCCACCGAACGCTCCACCCGACGCGCCCTCGCCTCCCACAGCCCTCGGTACATCTGCAAGAACACGTACGCCCCCAGCTCGAGCCCCTGCTCCACCTGGTAGCGCCCGCGCTCGCTCGCGCCGTGGTACGCCTCGATGATCTGGTAGAACTCGTCGGCGTGCTCCACGTCGAGCTCCTCATGCGTCGCGTAGTGCACGATCTCGTCGGCTCCCAGCCAGCCGCGCGCCACGATCGACTCCCCGATCGACGCCGAGATCCCCGAGAACAGATCCTCGATGATCCCCATCATCGCCACGCCCGTGGGCACGTCGTCGTGCGTGCACACGCCCGTGAGCGTCGCGTTGAACACGCGCACCTCCGGCCACAGCGCGCGCCGCTCGACCTCCGCGCGCTCCACGTCCAGCCGCTCCAGGAGCTCCAGGAACGTCCGCTCGTGCGACAGCGACATCTTCCCCTCGCCGTGCTCCTCGAGCACGTTGTGGAGCACCGAGAACCTCACCTCCGGCCTCGGGATCCTCGCCCCCAACACCGCCATCGGCCTCGAGAAGAACACCACCGCGAACAGGAACTGGATCTGCGTCTCGACGAACTCCTCGCGCGTCATCGTCCCGTCCGCCAGCCCCACAAGGTACGGGCTCTCCATCGCCCTCACCCGCGCCTTCAACTCCGCCACGCGCTCACGAAAACCCAGCATCTCTCCTCCTGACATGTCCTCGAACCTCCACACGCGCCCCTCTCGGTGCGCCAGCCTCTCAGATCGTCGCCGTGCTCATGTGCACGTACGCCACGTCCGCGATGTGCGTCTCACCATCCTCGGGGATATGGAACGCGTGGATCGTACACGTCGCGCCCGACACCACCCCCGCGGCCTCGAGCCACGCCAGGTGCTCCAACGCGCGGTCATCCACGCCGAAGCACGCCACCGCCGGGCCATCCTCGTCCAACAGGCGCTCTCCCGCCCGCACCAGATACTCACCCCACCGCCCCTCGCACTCCTGGGGCGCCAGCGGGAGGTGCGCCAGCGGCCAGCGCCCCTCTCCCCGCACCAACCTGAGGTCCTTGGAACCGTCCGTACGCACGACCTCGCGAACCTCCCCCGGCGTCAGGTTCGACCAGCTCGTCGGCCACATCGGCTCCGGGCCGAACCGCGCCGCGGCCAACACCTCGGGCTCCACGAAGAACAGACGGAGCACCGCCGCAGGCTCGAGCAACCGCCCCGCGTGCGCGCCGCGTATGCTCCGGGTCACGTCCCCGCCGTCCCCGCGCATCGCGGCGCCGAACAACAACCTCCAGCCGCCCAGGTCCGACCGCTTCCACCACTCCTTGAGCGCGTGCCACGCCATCCGGCGCGCCACCCCGCCGCCTCTGTGACCCGGCGCGAGCTTGTAGTCCCCGAAATAGAGCGACGGCACGCGCCCGCCCTCCACCTCGACGTCTCGCCACACGCCAGCGAGCGTGCCGACGGCGCGGCCCTGGTCGAGCACGACCATGAACCTCGCGAGCCCCATCTGGGAGAAGAACGGGTGGTACTCCGGGCCGTGGTCGATCGTGAACGCGTCGTCGTCGAGCGGGTACTCGATCGCCCCCTCCAGCGCCCTCAGGTCCTCCACGTACCGGTCGAGCTCGTACGACTCCACGATCCTGAACGTCACCTCGCGATCACCCATGCTCCCCCCTCACCGCCACCTCGATCCGGTTGTAGAACAGGCTCCGGTCACGCTCGAGCAGGCTCGCGCCCAGCGCGTCGTCGAACACGAAGTCTGGCGCGAAGAACGGCCTCAGGTCTCGCGTGTTGTTCAGCTGCCTGATCACGATCCACGTCCCCGGCGCACACGACGCCCTGAGCGCGTCCGCCCAGGACTTCGTGAGCGCGTCGTCCGACCAGTCGAACACGTTCGACAGACTCACCACGCCGTACTCCGACAGGTCCGGGACGTCCGTGAGCGAACCCTCCATCAGCTCGACCTCGAGCGCCCTCCCCTCCCCGATGTAGCCAGGCTCGTGCCCCTCGACGTACCTCCCCAACATCACGTGATGGAGGAACGGGTTCTCCCACGCCCCGGGCGCGCTCAAGCCGCGCTCGAACACGCCCTGGAAGTAGCGAGGGTATGAACCGGGCTCGGCGTGCTGCGTCGCGGCCTCGGTGAACATCACGTCGAGCAGCGGGTGGTACAACGCCACCTCGAACGCCACCGGCCAGTATGGCGACGCGAACCACCGCCCTCGCGACGCCTCGCGCTCGGCCTCCGGCGTCCCCGCATCGAAGAACCTCTCGACCTCGGCCTCCGAGGTCACCAGGTCCACGATCGCCTGGCGCAGCACCCGGAACAGCCCCTCGAACTCGCCCGACTGGTTCAGCCCGTCGGAGCGCGCGTCACCGAGGTTGAGCGCGGAGACATCACCCCTCTCGATCGCCTCGGCCTTGCGGCGCACGTGGTCGAGCTGCCTCGGGTTGAAGTCGAACCCCACCACGCGCGCCTCCGGGTGCGCGCGCTTGAGCTCGAAGAGCGTGCAACCGCCCGACGCCACGCACAACGCGGCGCGAGGCGTCACGCGCGCGAGCAGCTCCAGCTCCGGGGTCGGGTCCTCTCGCACGACGGCGAACTTCAACGTGGGCTCTCGCATGGACGCTCCTTCCGAGGACATGGCCGACGCCACGCAGCATAGCGGCGCCGAGAGGTCGCGAAAACCACAGCCTCGCGCACCTTTTCACGCACACGCGCATTGCACCTGTGCACGCTTCACTTCCACGCTCCCGTGTACTTATTCTCCGGGACCCACAACCGCATCGTTCAGGACACCAACATGATCGCACCGACGACCCACGCAGGACGCTCGCTGCTCGCGAGCTACCTCAAAGTTCGCCAGGCGACCGACGCGCTCTCTGCCCCGCTGACCGCCGAAGACCACGTCGTCCAGACGGCCGACTTCGTCAGCCCGACGAAGTGGCACATGGCGCACACGAGCTGGTTCTTCGAGACCTTCCTCCTCGCGCCGCACCTGCCCGAGTACGAGCCGCTCGACCCGAAGTACGCCTACATCTTCAACTCGTACTACAACGCGGTGGGCCCGCAGTTCTCGCGCCCCCACCGCGGCATGCTCTCGCGCCCGACCGTCTCCCAGGTGCGCGCCTACCGCGCCCACGTCGACGCCGGCATGACCGAGCTGCTCTCGCGCCGCGCAGGCGACGACGAGATCTCCAGGCTCGTCACCATCGGCCTCCACCACGAGCAGCAGCACCAGGAGCTCCTGCTCACCGACATCAAGCACGTCCTCGCGTTCAACCCCCTCGAGCCCGCCTACCGCGAGGACCTCGAGCTACCGATCGGTGAGGACCCCGGGGCCGTCGCGTGGCTCCCCTTCGAGGCGGGCCTCGTCGAGATCGGACACGAGGGCGACGGCTTCTGCTTCGACAATGAGCTCCCCCGCCACACCGCCTACCTCCACGCCTTCGAGATCGCCGACCGCCCCGTCACACACACCGACTACCTCGCGTTCATCCAGGACGGCGGCTACAGGCGCCCCGAGCTCTGGCTCTCCGACGGGTGGTCGCAGGTCCAGTCGCGCGGCTGGGACGCCCCCCTCTACTGGCTGCGCTGCGAAGACGGCGGCCCCTCCCGCGCCTTCACGCTCGGCGGCGCGCGCGCCATCGACCCGCACGCGCCCGTCTGCCACCTGAGCTACTACGAGGCCGACGCCTTCGCGACGTGGTCCGGCGCGCGCCTCCCCACCGAGCACGAGTGGGAGCACGCAGCCGCCACGCACGGCGCGCTCGGCGCCCACGACAACCTCGTCGAGCGCGACCTCCTCCAGCCCGCCTCTCACCCCTCACCCGAGGGCGCGCTGCGCCAGTGCTTCGGCGACGTCTGGGAGTGGACCTCCTCGGCCTACTCCGCCTACCCCGGCTACCAGCAGGCGCCCGGCGCGCTGGGCGAGTACAACGGCAAGTTCATGTGCAACGCGTTCGTACTTCGCGGCGGCTCATGCGTCACGCCGCGCTCCCACGTCCGCCACACCTACCGAAACTTCTTCTCCCCCGAGTCCCGCTGGCAGTTCACCGGCCTGCGGCTCGCCCGAGACCCCTCCTGACACACAGGACGCCACACATGCTCGAGCGTCAACGCTCCGCGACCGCACACGACCGCTTCCTCGCCGAGGTCCTCTCGGGGCTGCGCGCCTCCCCTCGCCAGCTCCCCAGCAAGTACTTCTACGACGCCGCAGGCTCCGAGCTCTTCGAGCGAATCTGCGACCTGCCCGAGTACTACCTCACGCGCACCGAGCTCGCGGTCATGCGCGACCAGGGCGACGAGATCGCGCTGGCGATCGGCCCCGACGCGCTCGTCGTCGAGTTCGGCAGCGGCGCCGGCGTCAAGACTCGCCTGCTCCTCGAGGCGCTGGACTCGCCCCGCGGCTACGTCCCCGTCGAGATCAGCTCGACCGCGCTCGAGGCCTCCGTCGTCGAGCTCCGCCGCGACCTCCCGGGCCTCGAGATCGCCCCCGTCCTGTCTCTTATACACATCTCCGAGCCCACGAGACAGGCAGAAATCTCGTA
>CAJXPN010000362.1 GCA_913058025.1 uncultured Myxococcales bacterium
GAGATTTCTGCCTGTCTCGTGGGCTCGGAGATGTGTATAAGAGACAGGTGTAGGTCCCGAGGACCTCGCAGGCCACGTCGAAGGCGTCCGCCCATGGCACGAGCACTCCGGCGAAGCGCCCCAGGGCCTCGCTCGCCTCGAGGCACGCGGCCTTCAGGCCGCCGTGGTCGCGCAACGCGGCGAGCGCGGCGTCCGGGTCGTCGGCCGGGACGTCGTTCATCCGCTCACGCACCCACGCGGCGTGGCCGTCGGGGTGCTCGCGGGAGGGCTCGGCGTGGCTCAGGAGCGAGAGCCAGAAGGCGGCCTCTTCACGGCGCAGCCGCCCGTGGGTGAGGTCGTGGGGGGAGAGGAGGTGGAGGTCGACGCTGGAGGCGGACGCCGCGAGCTCGATGGAGGCGTCTCGCTGGAAGCTCCGCCTGGTCTTGGCGTATGCGTACGTGGCCCAACGGTTCCGGGCGAGCTCGAGCTCTTCGTCGGAGTAGTCGTGAGAGCGAAGGGTCATGGGGTGTGAGGCTTGCACGGGTGCTCCTCGGTGGTCGAGCCTGCCGATGTGATACTCATCGGGGTCCGGTGCATAGTATAGATGTCGGGTCAGTTGAGGTCTTCGAAGCGAGTGTTCCATGGATAGTGCGGTGTCGAAACCTTGGAAGGGTGTCTGGATCGCGGTCGCGTTCGGGGTGGTCTTCCCTGGCGTCTTGGTCGCCGGGGCGCTGCTCTCAGGAGGAGCCGAGGAGGATGAGGCGCCGGCCTCGCTCGAGGTGGTCACGTCGGACGACGCGCTCGAGCGCGCCGCGGCGTTCTATGCCTCGCGAGACCCCTTCGAGCGTCCGCACCCGTATTCGCCGGTGCCCAAGGGCCTGCCGGACATGACCGCCGAGACGTGCGGGGCGTGCCACCAGGAGATCTACAAGGAGTGGGCGGTCTCGACGCACCGGCGCGCCTGGCTCGACGACGCGCAGTTCCAGAAGGAGCTGTCGAAGTCTCGTGGTGAGCACGCCGAGGCTGGCGAGGACGCCGACGACGTGGGCTGGCTGTGTGTGAACTGCCACACCCCGTTGGTGAACCAGCTCCCGAAGTTGGTCGTCGGGCTCGAGGGCGGTGACATCGGCAAGCCGATCTATGTGGACAACCCGGAGTTCGACCAGAACCTCCAGCAGAACGCGATCACGTGCGCGACGTGCCACGTACGCGCGGGCGTCGTCCACGGTCCGTACGGCGACGGCTCCGCGGCGCCGCACCCGGTCGCCAAGGGCGAGTGGTTGCTCACCGAGGAGAACTGCGTGCGCTGCCACCAGGCCGAGCGCATCTACGAGAGCAAGACGCTCGGCTGCTTCTTCAGCACGGGCAGGGAGTGGGAGGAGAGCGAGCACGCGAAGGACGGCAAGATCTGTCAGGACTGCCACATGCCCGTGGTCGAGCGTAAGATCGCCGAGGCGTTCGACGTCCCGGTGAGGCGCACTCGCCGTCATTGGTTCGGGGGATCGCTGATCCCGAAGAAGCCGGGTTACGAGCGCGAGATCGCGCCACTGCGCGAGGTCTACGGGTCTGGCGTGACGATCGAGTTGGTCGCGCTCTCGGGGGCGCCGGACCCGGAGGGTCCATGCGCCGAGAGCCCCGGTGCGTGTTTGCGGGTGGCCGCGCGCGTGGAGAACTCGCGCGCCGGGCACCACTTCCCGGCGGGCGACCCGGAGCGGCACGCTGACGTCGTCGTGAAGGCGACGCGCGGTGGCGAGGCCGCGGGCGAGGCGTCGTATCAGTTCGGCACGAAGTACAAGTGGTGGCCAGACATCGAGCGCCTCACGGACACGAGGTTGGCCTCCGGCGAGCGCCGGGACGTGATCCTCGAGGTCCCAGGTGGTGGGCCGATCGAGGTCGTCGTCGAGGCGGACAAGTGGCGGATGTACGAGGGCGCGTTCGACTACCACGAGCTCGAAGGCGACTACGTACGAGGCCGCCGGTTCCACCGGTCCATCTGGGAGGTGGGGGAGGGCGGCGTGGAGCTCGTGGAGGTGACCGACGACTTCGGCACGCGCGAGACGATCGAGGTGCCCGAGTGAGGCGCGCTCAGGAGGTGGGGGCGTCGGGGCGTAGCCGCGCGCGCGCGGCGGCCCACGCCGCCGCGGAGAGGTAGAGCGCGAGCAGGAACCCCGCGCCGAAGAGGCCCAGGAAGATCTGGCTGATGCGCAGGCCCGAGGAGGGGTCGGCCTCCGACCGGGTCGGGTCGTCGGGGTCGACGTGGACGGGGATCTTCTTGGAGAGGAAGGTCTTGGAGTAGAGGTCGTGCGAGACGCTCGAGCGGCCCTCGTGTTCGACCCCGTCGACCTCGTAGGTGTACGAGAGGTAGTAGCTCGTGGAGGAGTTCTTTCCGGAGGACTTGCTCACCGAGCGGTCGGTCAGGTGCGCGGGGACGGTGGGGGCGTCGATGAACGCGGCTTGGTCGACGTAGAAGGCGGTGCCGCCAGCGCAGAACATCGCGAAGCACAGGAGCAGGACGCTGGCGACGCGCGCGTTGAAGCGCTCGGCGCCCGGGGTGACCTGGGCGGCGGCGATCCAGCGGGGGTCCTTGTCAGGAGCCTCGGAGGCTGGGGCTCCGGAGCTCATGAGCGCGTCGGCGAGTCAGCGCGTGGGTGTGTCTTCCCGACGAACACGAACCTGAAGATGAAGAAGATCAGGAGAACGCTGAAGAACACGGATGCCATGGCATTCGTGTACATGTCATCGCGGGGCTCGGCGTTCGACGCGCTGTGGTCAATGGGGTCGACGTGGACCTCGATCGTGCGTTCGGTCTGGGTTTGCGCGTAGAGGTCGTGGGAGACCTCGTCACGATTTTCGTGTCGCACCCCGTCGACGACGTAGGTGTAGGAGATGAAGTATTTTGTATACTTGATGTTCTTTTGGGGCTGTTCGCGCTCGAAGACGTGGGCGGAATACGTCGGCGAGTCAATGAACGTGTAGTTTCGGTGGGAGCTCGCGAGCGAGAACCCGGTGGCGACCGTGAGCGTCATGACGGACAAACCCGAGAACAGCCAACTGAGGATCGCGCTGTAGTCGAGCCCTCCCGACGCGTTCTTGAAGGCGTCAAACATCGGTTCGTTCTCGAGCCAGCCCCTCCAGGCACATGTCCACGAGCCAGTGTATGTGCTCGCGGCGGGTCGCGAGGTTGCCCTCGCTGAGCGGGTTTCCGCCCCACCAAGGCGCGACGGCCTCGGCGTAGATGAAGGTGTTGGTCACCGCGCCCGAGATCGTCAGGTAGAACTGGCGCGCAGCGAGCGGCCCGGAGTCGGGCGTGATGTCGCCGAGCGCGCGCTCGGTCCAGTTGAAGAGCGAGCCGGTCGAGCGCTGGATGAACTCGAGGTGTTGGGGGTTGGCGGCGTTGATCATGCTGACGATGAGGCGCGGGTAGCGTTGGTTGGCGAGCATGAAGTCGATGTAGGAGTCGATGACGGCGTGGAGCCTGCTCATCGGGTCGCCGACCAGTCCCCAGACGTCCTCGAGGGCCTCGTGGTGGGCGGTGTAGTAGCGGTCGAGGACGCGCTCGAAGAGCGCGTCCTTGGAGTCGTAGTGGTAGAAGACGGAGGCCTTGTTGACGCCAGCCTTCTCGGCGATGTCGCGGACGCTGACGCCGTCGTAACCCATGGAGCCGAAGAGTTCGTCGGCGGCGGCGAAGATGCGTTCGGGTGTGGTGGGCTCGCTCATCGATCACGCCTTGGGGGCATTGGTGGAGTGTGTGCGGCGTGCGTGTCCTCTGTCCCCGTGAGGGTCTACGAGATCGCGACGCGTGGGCGGCATTGTGGACGCAACGTGGGCGCGGTTGCAACCCGCGCGCTTGCGCGCGCGCTCACCGCACGCGTAGCGTGAGAGGGAACACTGCAACATGAGGAGTTGGCCATGGCCCTGCCCATCGACGAGGTCCAGCTGAACTTCAACGCCGGGACGTTGAACGCGCTCAACGTGATCCTCGGGCTGATCATGTTCGGGGTCGCGCTCGACCTCAAGATCGGAGACTTCAAGGCCGCGCTCAAGAGGCCGCGCGCGTTCGGGGTCGGGGTGCTCGTGCAGTTCGTGTTGTTGCCGGCGGTGGCGGTGGCGGTGGCGTGGGCGATCGACGCGCCGGCGGGGATCGCGCTGGGGATGATCCTGGTCGCGTCGTGCCCGGGCGGGAACGTGTCGAACTTCATCACGCACCACGCGCGCGGGTCGACGGCGCTGTCGGTGTGCATGACGGCGGTGTCGACGAGCGCGGCGATCGTGATGACGCCGTTCAACGTCTCGTTCTGGGGGAACATGCGGCCGGAGACCGCCGAGATCGTCTCACGCTTCGACCTGGACCCGTTCCAGATGCTCGGGACGGTCGCGGTGCTGCTGGGCGTGCCGCTGGTGTTGGGGATGGGGCTGGCGTCGTGGCGCCCGGAGTGGGCGGAGAGGCTCAAGAAGCCGTTCAAGATCGGGTCGCTGCTCTTCTTCGCGTTGCTGGTGGTGTTGGCGTTCAGGTCGAACTTCCAGTTCTTCCTCGACTACGTCGGCGACGTGTTCTGGCCGGTGCTCCTGCTCAACGCGTGCGCGCTCGGGCTCGGGTACGGCGCGGCGAGGCTGACGAGGTTGGGGGAGGCGGAGGCGCGCGCGGTCTCGATCGAGGTGGGGATCCAGAACTCGGGGCTCGGGCTCGTGCTCATCTTCGGATTCTTCGGAGGGCTGGGCGGCATGGCCGTGGTGGCGGCGTGGTGGGGGATCTGGCATATCATCGCCGGTATGAGCCTGGCCTCGTTCTGGCGAGCCAGGCCTCCCCACGAGCCGGACACGTCGACGACATGAACCCAAGAGAGCGCGGTGAACCCGCGGGTCGTGACAGCGTAGGGAGGGGGAAGGGGGCGTACACCGGGCGCACGATCCAGGGGCGCTACGAGCTCGGGGACCGGATCGGCGCCGGCGGTATGGGCCAGGTGTACGAGGCCATCCAGCGGCCGCTGGGGCGCCGCGTCGTGATCAAGATGCTGCACGAGCGCTCGCTCGACGATCCTCGCCACCGCGAGCGCTTCGAGCGCGAGGCGATCACGATGAGCCGGCTCGACCACCCGAACATCGTCAAGGTCTACGACTTCGGGGTCGACGGCGGGGTCGACTACATCGTGATGGAGTACGTGGAGGGGGTCACGCTCCAGGAGGTCGTGGTGCGAGCGGGCGCGCTCGACCTGGAGTCCTTCACGCGCTACGCGGTGCGCATCCTGAGGGCGGTCTCGCACGCCCACGAGCAGGGCATCATCCACCGGGACCTCAAGCCCTCGAACATCATGGTCGCGCTGGCCTCGGGGCGCACCGACGTGATCAAGGTGCTCGACTTCGGGCTCGTGAAGATGACAGACGAGGAGGACCTGACCCAGATCACGCGTAACGGTGAGCTGGTGGGCTCGGCGCCGTTCCTCTCACCCGAGCGCATCCTCGGGAAGGACGCCGACGAGCGGGTCGACGTGTACGCCCTGGGCGTGATCTTCTACTACATGCTCAGCGGGACGCTCCCCTTCAC
>CAJXPN010000363.1 GCA_913058025.1 uncultured Myxococcales bacterium
GGGTGGGAGTCAGCGGCGGCGGCGGTAAACGTAGCCGTTCTTGTGGAGCCCGAGGCCGTCGGGGAGGGAGGCGTCGACGGCCTCGGCGAGCTCCTCGGGGACGAGCAGGTCGCGGTGCTCGGGGAGCGCCTTGATGATCTTCTCCATGATGCGTCCCGAGTCCTCATCGAGGTAGCGGGCGAAGAAGGCCTCGTTGAAGCGATCGTAGTCGTCCTGGATGAAGGCGGCGTCGAATGCGAGGAAGCGGATCGTCTCGTCGTTGTCGTCGAGGAAGCGGCCGATCTGCTCGGCGAGCTCGGGGGACTTGTGGTCCATGGCCTGGAGCATCAGCTCCTGCTTCTTCTCGACGGTGCGCTGGTAGGAGGTGTCGCAGGTCTTGAGGACCTCGACCAGGAACGTGACGTAGTCGCTGGCCGGGAGGATGTCGGAGAGGACCTTGAGCGGCCAGTTGATCTTGACATCGCTCTCGAGGACGAAGCGCTTGACCTCGCCGACGACGTCGGCGTTCTCGTTCCGAGACATGCGAACGAGCGTGTCGTAGACGAGCTCCTTCTCCTCGATGTCGAGCGTGGTGTTCGGGTTGTTCTCGATGAAGCGCTTGAGCAGGATCGCGGCGGCCTCGGTGGTGCCGATCTGCGCGAGCTCCTGGACGACCCACTGACGCTCGGGGGCCTGAACGTACATGTTCGTGAGCTTCTGCTCGTGCTTCTGGAGCTTACGCTCCGCGGACTTGTCTTTGTCGAACAGGAAGTCAAGAAGTCCCATCGGGCTGCGCCTCATTCTTTCTAATGCCCGGTATACCGAGCGCTCATCACGTGATCTCGAGGTGGCGGGGAGCCGTGAAGAGGCGCCCGCGCCGAACGGCAGACAAGATAGGGAGGGGGAGGGGCGCAGGCAAGCGCGCTGACGTTGAAGACCCCCGTGAGTTGTGTGAGAGTCGCGACCACGCGAGGCGCCCACACCGTGAGCGCAGGCCGTGGAACACCCCGAAGTGACGACTGGAGGCGAGCGATGAAGATGAGGACGTTGGCGTGGTGTCTGTGCGCGATGGCAGTGGCGATGACCGGTTGCATCGAGCCGTCGCGCGAGTCGCGGCGTGACACGGCCGCCGACAGCCGCTGCGGACGCCTCGACGAGTGCGGCCGGATCGGCTCGGGGGAGACGTACAGCTCGTTCGACGACTGCGTGATCGACCAGCGCGACAGGTTCAACGACCTGTGGCCCTCGGACGAATGCTCGGAGGGCCGGATGAACGAGGAGATCTACGAGGAGTGCCTCCAGGACCTGCGCACGTCGTCATGTAATGAGAATCTGTTCGATCTGATCGGCTTCGGGATCGAGTGCGGCCCGGGCAACGTCTGTGTGGATCCGGTGAATTGAAGCCGCTCCGAGGAATCAGACGTAGACGCGGAGCGCTTGCCCCTCTATGGGTGTGGCGTTAACCTTGACGCTGCGCGTCATTCGAACGTCACGGAGAGGTCATCGACGACCTCTCCGAGTCCGGACGCGTCGACGCGCTCCATCCGATCACGTCCCTCCTGAGCGTTCGCACGCGCTCGAGGCTTCATGTCGCAGCTCATCAAGATACCCGGCCCCGGGGACCTGCTCGCCGAGCGCTACCGCATCATGGGGGAGCTCGGGCGCGGGGCGTACGGCGTGGTCTTTCACGCGGTGCGTGAGGACGACGGCGTCGAGGTCGCGATCAAGACGCTGCTGCCGCAGTCCGTGCTCGACCACGAGGTGGTCAACAGGTTCACGCGCGAGGCGCACCTGATCGCGCGGCTGAACCACCCGAGCGTCATCACGCTGTACGACTACGGTGAGCGTGACGGGCTCTTCTACATGGCGATGGAGTATGTCTCGGGGCGCTCGCTGGCCGAGGTGCTCGAGCAGGACGCGCCGATGCCGCCGGCTCAGGCTGGCGACATCTGCGCCCAGATCTTGCGCGCGCTCGAGCACGCCCACGGCGAGGGGATCGTGCACCGCGACCTCAAGCCCGACAACATCCTGCTCCAGGAGGTCTCGTGGGGGGAGCAGATCAAGGTGCTCGACTTCGGCATCGCGAAGATGGTGAGCAGCGACCAGGAGTTCCAGACGCTGACGGCGGCGGGGAACGTGCTCGGCACGCCTCACTACATGAGCCCGGAGCAGATCTCGGGCGATGACGTGAGCCACCACGCCGACCTGTACTCGGTCGGGGTGATCCTCTTCGAGCTCCTGACGGGATCGCGCCCCTTCGACGCGCCCAACGCCACGGCGGTCATGGTGCGCCACCTGCGCGACGACCCCCCTCCCCTGCCCGGGCCCCTCGAGGCGAGCAAGTGGGGTGAGGCGGTGCGGACCGCGCTCATCAAGCAGCCCTTCGATCGGGTCGAGTCGGCCACGCGGATGCTCGAGATCATCGAGCGCGACGAAGACGCCGCCCTCGACGACCTCGACGTCACGCAGATCGGCTCGGCGACGTGGGGCGGGTACCAGCCTGGCGAGGTCCACGACGGCGACGCGACCACGCAGTTCGCCGCCGCGGACCTGCGCGACGAGCTCCAGGACGACGACCCCACGGCGCACTGGGACACCAACCACCTGATGGTCGGCTCGCTGAAGCGGCCGCCGGTCGAGTCGCTCGAGCTGGCCGAGCCGCTCGAGCTGGCCGAACCGATGCGCATGCGCGCGCAGGCCCCCGCGTCACATATACCGCCGCTGCAAGAGCCAACCGGGCAGCACTCCAACGACCGCGCGCTGATCCTCCCGTTGCTGATCGGCGTGATCCTGCTGGCGCTGCTGAGCGTGGGGCTCGTCGCGGTCATGTTCGGGCAGGACGACGAGCCCGAGCTCCCCGTGGCGAGCGCGACGACCACCGCAGAGGCCGGTGATTCGTCCGCGCCCGTGGCCGCTCCGGACCTCCTGAGCGGCTCACCGGAGGCGGACGCCTCCGCGGCCGACCCCGAGAACGACCCCTCGATCCTCGATCCGTCGGGGGCCAAGGCCACCCGGACCAAGGACCCGGTCGTCCCCAAGGACGACGACTCGCCCAAGAAGAAGCGCCACACCAAGCGCGCGACCGAGCCCACCTCCAAGGCGTCGGCGAAGAAGAGCGAGCCCGCGAAGTCCACCGTCAAGCTCACGGTGAAGTCCGAGCCCAGCGGGGCGCTCGTCTTGCTCAATGGCAGGACGCAGACGACGAAGACGCCGCTCGACGTCGAGCTCAAGAAAGGGGAACGCGTAAAGCTCGAGCTGAGGTACAAGGGTTATAAGAATCATCGCCAGACCGTGAGCATGGACAAGGATCGTTCCGTCAAGTTCACGCTCAAACCCGGCGTCGTCTTCTAAGAGCCCCCGACGTGTCACACCCCTCTCCGATACATCGCGCCGCGTTCGCGGCGCTCGCAGCGATCACGTTCACAGCGAGCGCGCCGGCGAACGCGTGGGCGCAGGGCGACGACGAGGCGCGCGCGGGCGAGAACTACCAGATCGCGGTCGACCTCCTGAACGAGGGCCGCTACGGCGAGTCCGTGGACGCGTTCACGCGCGCCATCGAGCTCTCACCCGACCCCGTGTTCTACTGCAACCGCAGCGCGGCGCTCGTGCGGCTGCGAGAATACGAGCGCGCGATCGACGACCTGAGCCACTGCCGGGACAACCTCGGGGACGCGCCCGAGATCACCGCGCGCGCCGACGCGCAGCTCAAGGCACTGACGGTCTACACGCTCACGGTGCGCGGTCAGGCGCTCGGGATCGCCAGAGACATCGCCGCGGGACCGATCGTCAAGAAGACCGACCCGATCGTCCCGCCCGGCGAGGTCGAGCCGGCGCCTCGCCCGATGTCCGCGTTGGCGGTCATGGGTGGAGTCGGGCTCGGGCTCGGGGGCGCGTCGCTCGCGGTCGCGGTGGGGCTCGACGTGCTGAGCGAGGACGTCGTCGCCGACTACAAGGCCGCGAGCACGTCCAGCGACCGCGCCGAGTACGACCGCCTCCGCGGCGAGGTCGCGTGGCGCCAGCAGGCGTTTTACGGCGGCATGATCGCGGGCGGCGCGCTCGTGGGTATCGGAGCGGCGCTCCTGATCGTCGACGCGCTGGGCAGCGAGGAAGAGACGAAGCCGACCACGCTGAGGCTCGGACCGGGGACGGTGAAGGTCACGTTCTGACCTCAGACGTCGCCCGACAGGCTCCCCCTCAACACCTCCAAAGCGCTCGCGTCTCCACTCAGTGAGATGCCCTCACCGACGGACCACTCCTTGAGCGGGGCGCCCCGGAAGAAGAACCCGAGCGCGCCCGCGACGTCCGCGCGGACCCGGAGTGAGGCGCCGGGGCAGGCGCCCTGGACGACGTCGGGCTCGGGGCCACACACGAGGGAGAAGACGTCGCCGTCGATGTCGAACTCGACGCGCGCCTCGCGCGCGCTCGGTTTGATCTTGCGGCGCATCGAGGTCATCGCGTAACGCACGAGCACCCGGTCCTCTTCGCGCGGCGGCCCCATGAGGTTGCGCTCGCCCCAGTCCGCCAGCGCGAAGACCGCGGGCTCGAGCCCGCGGCCGAGCTCGGTGAGCGCGTAGACGCCGTCGATGTGGGAGACGACCTCGTGCTCGACGAGCTTCTTGAGCCGCTCGGTGAGCATGTTCGACGCGACCCCTGGCAGGCCCTTTCGCAGCTCGCCGAAGCGCTGCCCTCCGAGCAACAGGTTGCGCACGATGAGCAGCGACCAGCGCTCGCCCACGACATCGAGGGCTCGCGCGAACCCGCAGTACTGTCTGTAGCCGCGCGTGCTCATTCGGCCTCCATGAGGAGACGTCGCGCCAACACGACGTGCCCGACGAGCGCGCCCGACACCAGCACCGTGGCGATCCAGTTGAACGGCGCGTGGAACACGAGGTCGAGCGAGGGGCCGTCGGTGAACATCCTGAGCGCCGTGGGCGCGCTCGTGACCGCGACGGAGATGACGACGAGTAGGAGCGCCGAGCCGAACAGGTTCCACGCCCACAACAGCGCGCGAGGCGCGAGCCCCTTCCACGCGAGCGCGCCCACGAGGATCGCGCTCGCGCCGGTGAGCACGTCGAAGTTCCACCCCGACCAGGTCATCTGGACCGGGATGAGACCCTCGCCAGACATCGTGTGCAACCAGATCTCGAGCGGGAGCCGGAAGGCGTGAAAGCCCACGAGCGCGAACAACGGCGTGTGGAGCGCGAGCGCGCGGCCCGCCCGCGAGGACGCGAAGGCCACGCAGGCCGCGATCGTGAGCGCGAGGTAGGGCGCCACGCGGGGCGGGATCGGCGCGCCGCCGAGGAGCACATCGCTCTCGGCGATGAGCGCCTATCGCCACAAAATTGGCCCGCTGGTGGAGCCAAACGCCGTGGTCAACTTTATTTTCAAGGAAGCCAGGCTACCCCGTACCGTTTACTTTTGCCTGACAGGAATCCTTGAAGAACTGCAGCCACTGAGCAACAATGGCGACGCGATCCAGATAGTGGAATCGGCACTGCAAAAGCTGACCCGGTTTGATGC
>CAJXPN010000364.1 GCA_913058025.1 uncultured Myxococcales bacterium
GAGCCGTCCCCCCGTCGACAACGATGAGTTCTCCTGGAGGCCCACGAACGGCTCGAGCTCGGCGCTCGAGCTCGAGTCCTCCTCGCGCTCGAGCGCGGGCGGGGCAGGCAACGCCACGGCTGGCGTGGGCGGCGTGGGCGGCGTGGGCCTGGCCGGCTCTCGGGCAGGCTGGGTCGCGGGCTTCGGAGCCGCCGCCTCGAGGTCTCTCGCGGACTTGAACGAGCGCAACTTGATGCGCCCGAGCACGGCCCCCGTGGACGGCGTGGGCGGCTCGGGGATTGGCTCGGGGATTGGCTCGGGATCGGGATCCACGTTCACGACGCCGGCCTGCTCGAGGAGCGCGGCGAGGCCCTTGGGTGGCTCCTGCTCGAACGTGTCCTCGGGGAAGTTGCTCAGGTCGATGGAGTCCGCGGTGTACGTGTGCTCATCGAGCCCGCCCGCGTCGTCCTCGATCTCGGGGTGATCCTCCCACGGGCGGCTGACCTGGGCGCGCTCGATCGCGCGCTCCTTGAGCGTCTCCAGATCCCTGGACGGCACCCCCGAGAGCCCGGGCACGAACGTCATGTCGCCGTGCTCGGCGGTGTCGCGCCGCATGTGGTCGGGCAGATCGATCGTGTAGGTCGACTCGTCGTGCTCGTCGTCGGCCGGCATCGGCTCGATCGGCAGGAGCTCGAGCGTGGGCATCCTCTTGATGCTGAACTCGACGCTCACGTCGCCCAGCTTGAACTGGGCGCCGTCGTCGAGCTTGACCTCGGTCACGCGCTCGCCGTTGAAGAAGCTGCCGTTTGAGCTGTTGAGGTCGTCGTAGTAATGGTCGCCGTTCTCGAAACGAATTCGACCATGGTACCTCGAGATCGAGCGGTGCTTGATCGCGACGACGTTGCTCTTGTTTCTGCCCACTGAAACGGGACCGCCGATGAAGCTGAGCGTCACGTGACGCATCTGCCCCGTCTTGGGATCCTGGAAGACGAGTTTGGCCACAGACCAGTTCTCCGACATGTTGAATGGATTCTGGGACACCCTAACTTCTATGTGTTCCGATCGGCAAGCCGCCGATCGGACGCATTGCGGTTCCCAAACCTCGACGACGTGCTTAGAGTATGCCGCCGTTCGACCTCTACGCCACACGCACTCCCCACGGAGCACGACCCTATGAGCACCGCCATCGCTGAACCGAGCTGGCTCGAAGACGACGAGGACATGAGCCGCGAGGAGCTCGATTTCTACCAGACATCCCTGCACGCGGCCCGAGAGCGCATCATCGCGCGCATCCGAAACGCGCGCGCGTCGCTCCACGACACCGACGACTCCAAGGGCGACGCCGTCGACATGGCCACCGACATGCTCGAGTACAACCAGGCCGTCCAGCGCATCGCAGGCGACGAGCGCACCCTGCGCGAGATCGACCACGCCATCGGCAAGTTCTCCAAGAGCGAGTACGGGATCTGCGAGGGGACCGACGAGATCATCCGCCGCAAGCGCCTCAAGCTCCAGCCCTGGACGCGCTACTCGCTCGAGTACCAGGAGGAGCTCGAGCTCGAGCGTCGCCGTTGAGGCGCCTGCCTACGTTCGTCCTGTTTCTCGCGCTCGGCGCCCCCGTGACGGCTCACGCCTTCGCCCCCGATGATCTCGGAGTGGGCGTCCGCGTCGACGACGCCGTCGCCCACGTCATCGCGCGCGCGTCCTCACCCGACGCCGCGCCCTTCGGCGCCACGCTCTTCGTCCCGGCGCGTTGGGGCCAGCTCGTCCTCGAACCCGAGCTCGCGTTCCTCGCGCGCTCCTCGAGCGCGCTCCAGACCTTCCCCGACGGCAGGGTAGACTCCAGCTCCAACGAGTCCTCCGCGTTCTCCGCGCGGCTCGGCGTGTTCTGGCGCGTCGAACGCGACCGCTCCGCCTTCTGGCTCGGCGGCCGCGTCGGCGCACGGCGCGTCGACGCGACCTCGCGCGCCTCGGTCACCCTCGGCGACGCCGTCGACTCCGTCACCGCGACGAGCTCGCGCGCCGACCTCCTCGCTGGGCTCGCCGTAGGCGGCGAGTTCGTCCTCGCGCCCGCGATCTCGCTGGCGCTCGAGGCGAGGCTCGAGTCCGAGCTCCTGGGCGACACCGAGTCCGCGCGCGATCCGGTCGACCCTTCGGCCCCCGAGGTCGAGACCGGCGCCTCCCGTCTCGCGCCCGCGATGGCCCTCGTCGCGCGGTTCTACTTCTGGTGACCCGGCCGAGAGGTCACCCCGTGGTGACCTCTCGCGGCCGCCCGAACAGCGCCTCTCCCAACACATCCAGTGATTCCTCCGACGAGCCGTCCAGCCCGTCCCCCCACTTCCTCACGCAGTACGCGAGGCTGGAGAACCTGTGGAGCAGGATCCAACGCCACAGCTCGTCCGCCGCGGGCGGCGGCGCGCCTCCGTATGTGGCCGACAGGAGCGCCTCGACGGCGACCGCGTCCCCGCCCGCCAGATGCACCAGCGGCGCGCCGAGGTCGTAGCCGACCGGCGCGCGCAGCGTGTCCGCGAAGTCGAGCACGCCAGTGAGCGCCCACGCGCCCTCGCCGTCGCGGCCCAACATGAGGTTCCCCGGGTGCAGGTCGGCGTGGATCAGGCGAGTCTCGTCCTCGGGCGACCAGCTCGCCATGTACGGGCCGAGCCGCTCGAGCCAGCGCTCGGACGCCTCGCGCCTGCGGTGCTTCGCGACGACGCCCGAGCTCAGCTCGGCGAGCGCCTCGGCCCAACCCTCCCTCGACTCCCCGAGCCTCAACGCCTGGACGCCCTCGTCGTTGTGGAAGCGCCTCATCCACTCGCCGAGCGTGGCCGAGATCCCGGCGAGCTCCTCACGGCTCAGCGTGTCCCACACGTCTCTGGCTGGCGTCCCGCTCAGCCGCTCCATCAGGAGCCACCTCCAGCCGCGCTCCTCCCCCGCGGCCAGCACGCGCGGGACCTCGAGCCCCAGCTCCGCGGCGTGCACCGCCTTTTGCACGACCTCCTCCGCGCGAGCCTCCTCCTCGTCCGGCGGCGGGTAGACCTTCAGCACGCGATCCTCGCCGATCGCGTAGAGGAACACCGAGCCGCGCGCGATCCGCTCCATCGGACCGTTCGCGAGCGCGCACCCAGCGCGCAGCGCCTCGATCGTCGGCCTCAGCGGCGCGTCGTCTCTGTAGAGCGCGTCGTACACGCCGGCTTCGGTCATGTCGGGGAAAAGGGTGTGTGTCTTGTCGTTCAAGTGACTGTCTTCATTGGTTTATGTTGCCTGTTCTGGCGTCCTTCGTGGTCGCGCGCGTCGAGGTCAACCTCAGGGACGCGTCCCTTATGCCAGCCGTCGCGTGGCCCGAGTCGTTTGAATACGTGTGCGCCGCCTACGTCTGAAACGCCCGCGCGAAACGAAAGAGTGACGAGAGACTCATGACGAAGAACTCCTTGCCGATGCTCGTCGCCTTGACGCTCTCTATGGGATGCGCTGGCCCGACCTCGGAGGACCCGCCCGAGGAGATCCTCCTCATCGAGGACGACCCTACCCCCGACGCAGGGCCCGAGCCCGACGCCTCCGACACGCCCGACGCCTCGCCCGACGTGGCAGAGGAGGACATGGCAGAGGAGGACATGGCTGAGCCGCCGCCCGAGCCGATCACGTTCACGCTCGACTTCGAGGGTGAGGGTGAGGCGGTCGTCGAGGTGCGCAGAGACGGGGCCCTACTGGATACGTGCACGACGGACTGTGCGTTCGAGGTCGAGCCCGCGGAGTGGCTCCCGTTCGAGGTCCGCGTGATCGAGACCTCGAACGGCGGCGTGATCACGCGCTTCATCGGCCCGTGCACCGATTCTTCTCAGACCGAGTGCACGCTGGGCGGTGGCCGCGACGTCACGCTCCGCGTGGTCACGCGTGACTACATGGAACCGAACGGCGTGGCGTTCTCGCCCTCCGGGACCAGCGAGGGGTCCGTGAGGGCTGTCCAGGTCGACGCCGACGGCCACGCCCACGTCGTCGCCGTGGGCGTGGCGCCCAGGTTCGTCCCGGACGCTCGCCCCAACAGGCCCTACTACATTCAGATGAACGACGAGTTGGAGGTCCTGAGCTCGGTGGAGCTCCCCGGGAGCTCGCACGTCGTGCGGCTGGACCCGGTCACGGGCGCGGTCAGGATCTTCGCGTCGTGTCGCCCAAACGCCGACGTCGGGGCGTTCCGCATGACCGACGCCGGTATCTGCGCGTGGCGCGTCACGGAGGAGGGCGCCATCGTCGACGGCGTGGGCTGGCCCGGGACGAGCTTCGAGGACGCCTCGATCGGCGCCGACGGCACGATCGCGATCCTCGGGAACGTCGGCGAGGACACGCTCGTCGGCGGCCACACGATCACGGCGCTGGGCGGCTCCGACGACCACACCCAGTTCGTCACGAAGCTCGACCCCGCCACCGGGGAGCTGCTCTGGGCGCGCAGGGTCACCCGGCACAGGTGGGACCTCGAGACCGGCGTCGCGGTCGGACCACGGGGTGACGTCTTCGTGTTCGGCAGCCTGCTCGGAGAGCGGACACTCTTCGGGCTCACGTTCGACACCGCGAACTTCAAGACCCAGGCCTACCTGGTCAAGGTCGCCGGCGCCGACGGCGAGGTCGTGAAGGTCCGCCAGCTCAAGGGCACCTCGAGCACGTTCCCCGACGACATCACGTTCTCGGGCGATCGACTCTACGTGAGCCTGAGCTACAGCGGCTTCCTGGAGGCGGGCAACAGCGTGACCTCTGAGCAGGCGGGGGTCGGCGGCATCGGCGTCCTGCTCGCCTACGATCAGGACCTCGAGCTCGAGCGCTTCAAGTACCTCGACGTGTCGTGCGGCGCCGAGGGTCTCTCACCGGCGCCAGACGAGGGCGTCTACGTGCGCTCGAGCTCGACCGTGCGCAACGCCTGGGACCTCGGCGCCGCGGGGCACGTGGTGATGCGCTCGGTGAACTCGAACGCGAGCGCGATCTCACACGTGAACGGCCAGATGCAGCTCGTCTGGACGTCCGCGATCGCGCGCGGCAGCGCGGACATCGCGGGGAACGGTGAGCACCTCGTGGTCGCGGGCTCCTACCAGGGAAGCCTGCTGATGGGCTCGGGCCCGACCGCGCCGAACACCGGCTTCCGCAGCTACATGATGTGGCTGAGCCCCTGAAGGCGACTTCTGGAAGGACGCTGCGGAGGATGCTCGTAGGAAACGAACGGGGCTCTCGTTTGTCCAGAGGGTGACGCGAGGTTCGCTCGACCTGTAGAGCGCTCGGCGCGTCGTGTCCTTCCAGAGCCGTGAGGTCGATATGTCGAGATGGGGTCGAGTGGGCGCGCTCGCGTGCCTGGTGATGTTCGGTGCGTGTGACTGTCAGGACACGACGCAGCCGGAAGGTGCCGACATCGACGTGGGCACGTCAGACGTGTCGGGCGCGCCAGACACCTCGAGGCTCGAGGACGCCAGCGCCGACATCCCCTCGGACGGCGGCGCGTCCGCCGACGTCTCCGACGGCGGCCCGACCGGCTACGAGGC
>CAJXPN010000365.1 GCA_913058025.1 uncultured Myxococcales bacterium
TCTACACAGAGTAGATCGTCGGCAGCGTCAGATGTGTATAAGAGACAGGCTCGGGGGCGGGCAGTTCGAGGCGCTGGCTCGTGGCGTCGACTTCGAGGACGTCACCTCGGGGCGCGTGGGGAACCAGCTCGTCGACGTCGGCGAGCTCGGCGTGCCGCTCGTGCGCACGACGACGCAGTACACCCGTCCGGCGCACCGCTTCTCGGGCGCGCACCGCGAGGTCGCCGAGGCGATCCGGCGCGTGGCCGGGGAGGCGCTCTCCTTCGACAACGCGTTGATCGAGATCTACGACCGGGCGTACTTCAAGATGGGATACCACTCGGACCAGGCGTTGGACCTGGCGCCTGGTTCCCACATCGCCCTGTACTCCTGCTACGAGCGACCGGACTCCCGCGCGTCGCTCAGGACGCTCGAGGTCAAGGACAAGGCCACGGGTGAGCAGACCTCGATCGTCCTCGAGCACGACTCGGTCGTGTGGTTCTCGCTGGAGACCAACACGCGCTACGCCCACAAGATCGTGCTGGACCCGGTCCCCTCGCCGAGGTCGCCCGAGCCCGACAACCGTTGGCTCGGGCTCACGCTCCGCAAGTCCAGGACGCACGTCCGGTTCGACGACGGCCTACCTCGGTTCGCCGACGGGGCGCCGCTGGTGCTCGCCGACGAGGCCCAGCGCAAGGCGTTCTACCGGCTCCGAGGCCAGGAGAACCGGAGCATGGAGTTCACCTACCCGCGGCTCGACTACACGATCAGCGCGGCGGACATGTTGGCGCCCGTGGGTTGAGCGCGGTCTCTTCGTCTGGCGTCACTCCGAGTAGAAGAACTCCTCGCTGCAGATCTTGCCGTCTCGGATGGTCATGACGGCGATCTCGTCCATCGAGCGCGTGCTGCCGCTCTCGATGTGGGTCATCTCGAAGGTCATGTGGACGGCGAACTTGTCGTAGCCGTGGGGCCAGGGGTCGCTGATCTTCTGGCTCTCGACCCTGAAGATGGTGTCGAACGCCTGGCTCTTTCCGAGGAGCTCCGCCTTGCCCTCGGTGGTGCGTCCGGCCCCTGGCATGGCGAACGGCTCGATGCTGACGGCGTCGTCGGAGTACAAGCTCTCGATGAGCTCGAGGTGCTTCTTCTCTCGGACGAGGGCGACGTAGGCCTGGGCGATCTGGTTGGACGATGAAGACATGTGGGCTCCGTGTGTGTTGGCCTGCGACGGGGCTGGCCGTTTCGATGTGGGTGCACCCTATGGTCTATTCGTGACAGGATATGTCAGGCATGTGTGGGAAAACATGATCGACGAGGAGGTCATGAGATGAACGCACACGACAGGCGAGGGGCGTTGCTGGGTTGGTTGAGGGGGCGCCAGAGCGGCACCGCGGCGCAGGCGTCGGCGCACTTCAGGGTGACGGAGCGGACGATCCTGCGCGACATCGCGACGCTGCGCGCGCGGGGTGAGCCGATCTCGAGCAGCTCGGGGCCAGGCGGGGGGTTCAACCTGGACGGGACGGCGCGGCTGGCGGCGGTCCGGCTGACGGTGGAGGAGGTCCTGGGGTTGGCGCTGGCGGCGGGTATGGCCCGTCAGGTCGCGACGGGGCTGCCGTATTCGTTGGCGGCGGACCACGCCATCGACAGGTTGATCTCGACGCTGCCGCGGGATCGGGTCGCCACGTTCAGGCGCCTCATGGGACGCATCACGCTGGGTTTGCCCGAGTCGATGAGGCCGTACACGGGGGTGGGCCAGGTCGAGGGCGGGCTGCTCGGGACGTTCGAGGCGGCGTTCTCGTCGAACCGTGTCCTGACGTTCGAGTACACGGATCGCAAGGGGCAGGAGACGTCGCGGACGGTCGAGCCGCATGGGCTGCTGCTCCAGGTCCCGATCTGGTATGTCGTGGCGCATGACCGGTTGCGCGGGGCCGCGCGTATGTTCCGCGTGGATCGGATGAAGGGGGTCGTGTTGGGCGACGAGGTCTTCGAGCCCAGGCCGCCGTCGTGGTTCGAGGAGTACCTGGGGCCGTGCGCGTCTCAGGCCACCGGGCAACGGTGACGTGGCTCAGGGACGAGGTTCTGTGTCGTTCGTGGGAGCGTCCGAGAGGGCCCGACCTCCAGACCCCAACGCGCCGGTCACCTCGGACGCGCCATGGATGTGTTTTGGATCGTATCGCAGGGAACTGATGGGTGGCGCGGCGCGTTCGAGCTGACGTAGATTGGTGGGTTCATGGGTGGGTCGCGCGCTGGTCGCGCGCCCACGTGAGCGATGTGTGATGTCATGGATGGTGAGTCATGGAGCTACTTGGATCGTTGAACCCGCCGCAGCGGGAGGCCGCAGAGCACGTGGACGGGCCGCTGCTCATCCTGGCGGGCGCGGGCAGCGGTAAGACGCGCGTGATCACGCACAGGGTGGCGCACCTGGTCATCGACCGAGGGGTGCACCCGGAGCAGATCCTGGCGGTGACGTTCACGAACAAGGCCGCCGGCGAGATGCGCGAGCGCGTGGACGAGCTGCTCAAGGAGCACGGGGCGCCGGAGGCGAGCGCGGGGGTGACGATCTCGACGTTCCACTCGCTGGGGGCGAGGTTGCTGCGCAGGCACGCCGACCAGGTGGGCCTGACGTGGAGCTTCAACATCTACGACGACGGGGATCAGGCGAAGCTGATCCGTGAGCTGATGGATCGGGCCGGGATGGACCGCGACCGGAGCCACGCGAGGCGGCTGCGGGGGTTCATCGAGCGGATGAAGAACCGCGGCGCGCCGCCCGATCGCGCGCACGAGTCGGCGTTCAACTCGGAGGACGAGGAGAACGCGTACTTCTACGAGGACTACCAGAAGGCGCTGAGGCGCTCGAACTGCGTGGACTTCGGCGACCTGATCATGGCGCCGCTGGAGCTGTTCCGGGCGAACCCGGCGCTCGCGGCGATGTACAGCCGGCAGTGGCGCTACATCATGGTCGACGAGTTCCAGGACACGAACCCGGCGCAGTACGAGCTGCTGGCGCACCTGACGAGCGAGTACCACAACCTGGCGGTGGTGGGTGACGACGACCAGGCGATCTACCGCTGGCGCGGCGCGACGGTGGCGAACATCCTGGGGTTCGAGGGTGAGTTCCCGAAGGCGCGCGTGGTCAAGCTCGAGCAGAACTACCGCTCGACGCAGGTGATCCTGGACGCGGCCGACGACGTGATCCGGCACAACCCGTCGCGGCGAGCGAAGAAGCTGTGGACGGACCAGGAGGGCGGGGACCCGATCAAGGTGTTCACGGCGTCCGACGATCGGGAGGAGGCGCAGTACGTCGCCGACACGATCCGGACGAAGCTGTCGGCCAGGGAGGTCGAGGCGGACGACGTCGCGATCTTCTACAGGACGAACGCGCAGGGGCGCCTGTTCGAGGAGCAGCTCAGGTACGCTGGGATCGACTACGAGATCGTGGGGGGCATGAGCTTCTACCAGCGCGCCGAGATCAAGGACGTGCTGGCGTACCTCAAGATCGCGCTCAACCCGGTCAACGAGGTGGACATCCTGAGGGTGATCAACACGCCGTCGAGGTCGGTGGGCGACGCGACGGCGCAGAAGCTCTCGGAGGGCGCGCGCGTGCGCGGGATCGAGACGCTGTTCGGCGCGATCCGGTTCGTGACGGGCGCGGACATGACGTTCGAGGGGGAGCTCGAGCTGATCGAGCCGAGCCCACGCACGAGCGACGAGGACGACGCGCTGATCGCGCTCGACAAGATCGGCGGCGCGCAGACGACCGGCCTGCGTGACTTCCACGACACGATCCAGTCGCTGCGCGACGACCTTATGCACTACGACAGCCTCGCCGAGATCATGCGGCAGTTCATCGAGCGGCTGAATTACTTCGACTACCTGGACTCGAAGTTCGAGGCGGAGTCGGAGGACAAGAAGCGCAACGTGTCGGAGCTGGTGAACGCGATCGAGGAGTTCGAGCGGGACTGGCAGCAGGACGCGACGGAGGGGGTGTTCAAGGGCGCGGACCTGCTCGCGGAGTCGGCGAGCGCGCTGTCGGGCGCGGTGGCGGTGTACAAGCTGCGGGCGTTCCTGGATCAGTCGGCGCTGATTCAGGCGGGGTCGAAGAGCGAGACGGAGGAGGACGCGGATCTGCTGGGCGGGCGCGTGACGCTGATGACGGTGCACGGGTCGAAGGGCCTGGAGTTCGACACGGTCTTCATGGTCGGGATGGAGGACGAGGTGTTCCCGAGCATCCGCGACAAGACGGACCCGGAGGAGGAGCACGAGGAGCGCAGGCTGGCGTACGTGGCGATCACGAGGGCGAAGCGGCACCTGTTCGTGACGAACGCGAAGCGCCGTCGCGTGTACGGCCAGTTCAAGGACACGTCGCCGTCGAGGTTCCTTCTCGACGTCGACCCGTCGCGTTGGGTGATCGACCCGAAGTCGACCTCGCGCGACCTGGATTGGAGGCCGAAGAGGCGGACCCCCAAGGCCAAGCCGTTGACCGACGAGGATCGCTACTTCTCGGACGGAGGGCCCGACTACAGCTTCGACCAGAGCGGCGCGGCGCCCGATCAGGCGGCCGCGACGGAGTGGGACGAGTTCGCGCAGGTGGCGCCGTCCGAGCAAGGCTGGTCGTCGGGCGGAGGCCACGACCAGGAGGAGGAGGCGTCGGGCGGCGACCTCGCCGACAAGACGGTCACGCACACGAGGTTCGGCGTGGGTCGGGTGGAGGCGGTGTCGGGCGTGGGGGACAAGGCCGTGGTGACGGTGAGGTTCGCTGGCGCGGGGCGTAAGAAGATCATGCGGCGCTTCTTGAAGGTCCTGGGATAGGCGCGTCGCGGCGCCCGAGGCAGGGTCCACGGTTGTCGTGGGCGCGCCGATGAGGCATAGATATCGACGCCCTGTCGTTGAGGACTGGCGCGGAGCGCGGGCGTGACGAGGTTCACGTGACTGCGCGAGCGCGGGCGACATCAGAACATTGATTACCCAAGAACGAAGGTAAGAAGAGATGGGATTCATCCCCTACGTCGTAGAGCAGACCCATCGCGGCGAGCGAGGCTGGGACATCTTCAGCCGCCTCCTCAAGGACCGCATCATCTTCCTCGGGACGCCGGTGACCGATGACGTCGCCAACGCGATCATCGCGCAGATGCTGTTCCTGGAGAGTGACGATCCCGAGAAGGAGATCTCGATCTACATCAACTCGCCCGGCGGGTCGGTGACCGCAGGTCTGGCGATTTACGACACGATGCAGTACGTGCGCCCGCAGGTCTCGACGATCTGCATGGGCCAGGCTGCGTCGATGGGCGCGCTGTTGCTGACGGCTGGAGCCACGGGCAAACGCTACGCGTTGCCCCACTCGCGCATCCTCATCCATCAGCCGCTCATGCGCGGTGGGATCGGCGGCCAGGCGACCGACATCGAGATCCAGGCGCGCGAGATCCTGCGCCTCAGGGAGAAGCCTGTCTCTTATACACATCTCCGAGCCCACGAGACAGGCAGAAATCTCG
>CAJXPN010000366.1 GCA_913058025.1 uncultured Myxococcales bacterium
ACGAGATTTCTGCCTGTCTCGTGGGCTCGGAGATGTGTATAAGAGACAGCGTCCAGGCCGCGCGTGTTCGCCAGATTCGCCGTGAAGAACGCCTCCTGGGCGTACGACTCGTCAGCGGTCTTCTGGTCCACGCTGCAGGGGTTGTCCAGGGGCCACGAGTAGATCTCGTCGCGCAGGTCCTCGCCCCCCGCGACCTCGCTCATCACGCCCGCGGGGCCGATGAGCAGGACCTCGGCGCGCTGCCATGAGCCCATCGCCGCCTTCCAGTCCGCCTGGGCCACGGCCCGGAGCGTCTCGTCCTCGGGCGCGGCGGCCCAGGCCGCCGCGCTGGCCTCGAGCGCGTCGGCCTGGGCCGCGAACGTCTCGTAGTTCGCGAGCACTACGCGCTCGCCGATCGAGGCCAGCGCGCTCCTGCGCGCCTGGACCATCGGGTTGTTCGGGTCTTCCCCGGTCGGCCCCGCCTCGCCGCCGCCGCTGCACGATACTGCCAGCGCGGCGGACGCCATCATGAACGCTCTGTTGTGCTTCAAGTTCATGTTTTCGTTCCTCTATTCGTTCGTACGGTTCGCCTCTGGACGAGGCGTGTGGGATGCGCTCACCAGCCCTCTAGGTTCGCCGCGGCGAACCCATACGACTCGCCCAACAGCGCGCGGGCTGCTTCCAGGTCGGCGCGGTACGCCTCGATCTCGGGGGCGGTCGCGTCGGGGAGCGTCGGTGCGTCGCCGATGAGCCCGTGGAGCTGGGCGAACTGGGCCTTGGTGAGCGGCGACCTGGGGTTGAACTGGAGGCCGAGCGCGAAGCCCTTGAGCTCCGACCAGTGCTTGGCGTGATCGGTGAAGGAGTACGCGTCCGTGCCGAACGTGTCCATGTCTCCCAACGTGTCGTTGACGTAGTGCACGGCCGTGGATGCGAGCGCGCGCTCCCAGGCCCCGAGCGCCGCGTCGCGCTGGATCTTGAGGTCGGCGAGCTCGGCGTCGGTCAGCTCGCGGCCCTCGCCCGCGGCGCGCGTGATGATCGCGCGGCCGGTCACGAACCCCTCGAACGCCTGCGCGCTGTAGTCGGTCGCCTCGGCGGAGCCGGCGTCACGCTTGGCGGCGTTCGCCGAGTGTCCGAAGTCGTACTCCGTCTCCAGGTCGATCGCGCCGTCTCCGTCGGTGTCGAAGGCCGGCGAGTCCGCGATCTCGGCGTCCGTGCGCGCCGTGTAGTCGCGTGAGGCGCCGAAGTAGCCGAACCCCTCGTCCCACTGGTGCTCCAGGATCGAGTACGCGTTGTCCCCGTCGCGCGCGTTGCTCGCCAGCAGGCCCTTGCCCTCGACGTCGTCGTCCAGGTAGTCGTCGGCGGCCTGGTGGAACGCCACGCCCACCACCAGGAACTTCTGCGTGAGCTGCTTGAGGTCCTGGCCCTTCGCCGTCACGTACACGGGCTCGATCACCGCGCCCGTCGGTCCCGTCAGGGTGTCCCCGTTCGCCCGCGCGATCGCCTGCTCCTCGAGCGTCTCCAGGAACGCCGTCACGAGACCGGTCGGGCTCGTGATCGAGCCTCCGTGCGCCGCGATCCCCTCGCTCGACCAGCCCGCGAAGTCCGTCGACCAATCCACGTGGTCGGTCGCGGTGTCGTTCCCGGCGAGCTTCCCGATGATGTCCTTGTCGCTCGAGATGTCGTCGAACACCGACTGCTCGATTCCCGGCGTCGTCGAGATCGTGAGCGGCTCCTGGCCCGACGACGCCGAGTCGAACCGGAGGTAGAAGTCGAACGCGGCCATCACGTCCTGGTCGTCGGTCGGCGTGAACGTCCCGCCCGAGAGCTGATCGGTGAGCCCGCCGATGTAGTCGTCGAGCTCCTCGATCAGCACGTGCCTGAACACCTGCCCCGAGTAGCTCACGCTGCTCTCTCCGTCCGCGAACTGGCTGTCGAACGCGTACGTCGAGGGGACCTCGAGCTCGCCGCCTTCCTCCTCGGTCGGGCCGCAGGCGCCAAGAATCATCGTCGCGCACAGCGCGCTCAGGGCTGTCGTGGTGTGGCGTGTGGTCATGTTCGATCTCTCGTCGTGGTCGTGGTCTGTTGAGAACGGTACTGAGATTCGTTCTCAATACGGTGCAGGAGACAGATAGACCACGACCGGGCGTGAATCAAGAGGGAAGTGGCGGGTCTTCGTTCGCTCTGGGCCGTTCTTGGCTTTGGGTTCACGGTTTGGAAGAGGGCTGGGGGTGGAACTGCCACACGGTCCCCCAGCGGCCGCTCGCTCGCGCTCGCTATCGCGTTCCCCTCACAGGGAACTCAGCTTCATCAACGCCTGATTGTGGATGGTGGCTCACGGGGTGGCTCTTTGAAACGTCGCGGAGGGGCGATCGGCTCAGGGAGGCACCCAGGAGGCGTTCTGCGGGCATCGAGCGTGGAGTGGCTATTTACCTATTGTCTCTGAAATCGGCCTCGGAAGGTCCCTGGCGGCTCACAGGTTCGACAGGGACTCCCTCGCTCATCCACGCCCAGCCGACCGGAGCGCCCACGCGAACCACCAGCCGAAGGGACCGGGGCGCCCACGCCGACCTCACGGAGCCTTCGCGCACCACAGCGTCCACGGCCCCTTCTCGACGCCGGGGTGCTCGCCAGGCCCCGCCTGCATCAGCGCGCAGCCCGTGTCGGTCGTGTGGGTCGCGGGCGCGGGGAGCGGCGCGATGAGCCCTCGCCCGTAGTCGACGAGGGAGGCGGCGTCGCCCGATGACGCGAGGTGCCCCGAGACCTGCTCGATCGCCTCTCCGCCCGTGATCTGGCGCCCGGTCGCCAGGTCCAGCGCGTGCATCCTCCCGTCGTGGGTGGTCGCGATCCACGACCCTGGGCGCGTCGACGCCTCGGGCTGCGCGCCCAGGGGCTCGCCGACCTGGGCGGCGCCGTCCTCGAGGCTCACCCGCGCGAGCGCGAGCGTCCCCGCCTCCGTGCGCACGAGGGCGCCGATCCAGTGCGCACCGTCGACGACCTCCGAGCTCTGCTTGGGGATGTCGATGAGCTCGACCTCGAGCTCCCTCGGCGAGTCCTCCCCCGGCGCCCACAACCTCCAGCTCCGGCCGCACTGGAGCGGGGCGAGCGCGCCGGCCGCCGAGACCTTGTCGTCTGGAGGCGAGCAGCCTTCGGGGAGCGCCACCGGCGCGCCATCCAGGCCGTAGGTGTCCACGCCGTCGTCGGTCTGCGCCGTGAATACGTCTCGCGTGAGCGGGCGAGCGTAGCCAGGTGCGGGGACGGGCGCGCCGCCTCCGGCGGGGAGCAGCGAGAAGGCGAACGCGTCCCCGCCCCAGCCGTAGAACCCGAAGCTCGCGGCGAACCGGTTGCAGTGCAGGCACGCGCACGACGTGTTCTGGATGGGAAGCGTGAGCGCGCCGTCTCCGTCGCTGTCCGTCGGGACGGTCAACCAGGCGCCCCAGCCGGGCGCGACGGGCTCTGCCCTCCACGACCTCGAGCCCGCGGGCATCGCGTGGCGCCGCCTGGCCGAGCCGTCGAGCGCGCGCCACATCAGCGCCGACGAGTTCGCGTCGTGGTGCCAGACGCCGCCGTCGCCATCGAACGCGAGCTGGCGCGGGCTCATACAGCGGTTCCCGTCGCCGTTCATGTCCACGGCCCAGCCCTTCGTCGAGATCGCGTCGCCGGTGTCTCCGTCCCACACGATGAGGTCGCCGCCCGCGATCGTCGCGATGTAGCGGCCCGACGGGCTCGTCGCCACGACCTCGTCGAGCCTCGTCCTGGATCCGTCGCTCATCCTGACGAGGTGCGCCACGGGCTGGTCCCCGAGCGACTCGCCGTGGTGGCCGAACGCCAGCTCGATCGAGCCCGAGCCGTCCGTGTCCTCGAAGAGGTAGACCACCGCGAGCGCGCCACCGCGCGCCAGCCACCACACGAACCCTTGCTCGCCGTCCCCGAAGGACGCGATCTCCTCGACCACCGCCGCGCGCGCCGCGGAGACTGGCGGCGGTCCGATTCGTGCGCCGTCGGGCGCACCGTCGGGACGCGCCGAGGGGGTCGTACAGGCCGCGAGCGCGGCGAGTGAGATCGTGAGCAGAGCCTGGAGTCGGGGGAGTTTCGGAGCCACGTCGGGGACCTCTCGAGTGTCGTTTGAGCCGCTATTCATGACGCTCTGCGTCATAACAAGTCCTTGCGTTGCGCGCGACGACCTTACTATAAGTTCCCTCAGCTCAGCCTCCAAATGGAGGCAGACCCATTGAAAAACAAGAGCTTTGCCCCTGTCGCCAGGAGGACCCGTGGACCTGTTCGATTACGCCGATTCTTTGAGGTACGGCGAGCTGCACATGAAGGCCGATCCCAGGATCGGGCTACGCGCCATCGTCGCGGTTCATAACCTGAGCCGAGGCCCCGGAATCGGGGGTTGCCGCTTCATCGAGTACGACTCGACCGAGGACGCCTTGCGCGACGCGATGCGTCTGGCGCGAGGCATGACCTACAAGGCCGCGATCAGCGGCCTGGACCACGGCGGCGGCAAGGCCGTGATCGTGCGTCCCAAGGGCTTGACCGAGGAGCAGCGTGGCCAAATCTTCCACGCGTTCGGTGAGTTCGTGGACTCGCTCGGTGGTCAGTACATCACCTGCGAGGACAGCGGCACGCGCGTCTCGGACATGAACATCGTGTCCGAGCACACCAGCCACGTGCTCGGCTTCGACCCGTCGAAGGGCTCGTCGGGCGATCCGTCGCCCTTCACCGCCTTCGGGGTGCGCCGTGGCCTCCAGGCCGCGGTGAAGTTCAAGCTCGGTCGAGACGACCTCGAGGGCCTGCGCGTCGCCATCCAGGGCGTGGGCAACGTGGGCTACCACCTCGCGCGTGAGCTCCACGATCTGGGCGCCGAGCTCATCGTCACCGACGTCTCCTCGGGCGCCATCGCGCGCTGCGTCAAGGAGCTGGGCGCCACGGAGGTCGCGCCCAACGAGATCTACGGCGTCGACTGCGACATCTTCGCGCCCTGCGCGCTCGGCGCGGTCATCAACGACCACACGATCCCGCAGCTCAAGTGCTCCATCGTCGCCGGCGCGTCGAACAACCAGCTCGCCGAGGACCGCCACGGCGAGGCGCTGCGTCTCAAGGGCATCACCTACGCGCCCGACTACGCGCTCAACGCCGGCGGCCTCATCAACGTCGCCGAGGAGTACGTCAAGTACGACGCGGAGGTCGCGCGCCAGAAGTGCTCGCTGATCTACGACACGATCTTCCAGATCCTCGAGCGCGCGGGCGCCGAGGAGCTCCCGGAGGGCGTCGTCGCGGATCGCATCGTCGAGGAGATGATCTTCGGCTGAGGCGTCACCGACGCATCGAACGTACCGTGAAGAGGCGGCTCTTTCCTTCGTCGGGAAGGCGCCGCCTCTTCTCCTCTGAGCCCACACGCAGCGCCCACGGAGTCGCATGAAGACCCTCATGAAGGCTGTCTCTTATACACATCTCCGAGCCCACGAGACAGGCAGAAATCTCG
>CAJXPN010000367.1 GCA_913058025.1 uncultured Myxococcales bacterium
GCCCAGGACCTCCAAGCCCTCACACAAGGGCCCCCCCACGCCGGCACATGAACCTCCCGCCGAGGAGACCGACGCCCGCGTCAAGGCCGTCACGCCCATGCTGGGCAACCCCTCCATCCCTTCGCTCGCACCCAAAGACGAACCACGAGCCGAACATGCCAACAGAACTGAGCCTCCAGGGCACGGCGACCACGCACCCCATGACGGCGACGATCGAGGCCATGATCCTCCAAAAGGCCGGCCCTCTCTTCCGCGCCCTGGATCTTCCTGACGTCGAGCTCTCCGTCCTCCTCTGCGGCGACGCCGAGATCCATGAGCTCAACGCACAGTACCTCGGCGTCGACGCCCCCACTGACGTGCTCTCGTTCCCACAGCTCGAGCCCTTCACCCCTCCGCCCGGTGACGACTTCCCCATCGGGGACGTCGTCATCAGCGTCGAGTACGCCGAGCGCACGTGCGCCTCGGGGACCCACCACGATCGGGTCGCGCTCGAGCTGGGCGTCTCACCCGAAGACCTCGAGTGGGACCTCGTCCGTGAGTGCGAGTTCCTCCTCATCCACGGCCTACTCCACCTCATCGGCCACGACCACGCCGAGCCCGACGAGGAGGCCACCATGAAACACGCCGAGCGCGAGCTGTGGCTCGCCACGCGCTGAAGCGTTGATTTCATGAAGTGTCACTTCATGAAATCAACGCTTCACGCAAGCAGCTCCGAGAGCGGACCCCCGCGCTCCGATCTGTCAGGCTCACCGCCGAAGTCGTCGAGCGGCTCCCCCACACCATGCCCGAGCGTGTTGAACAGGTTCGACACCCGCGGGTTCGCGTCGCTCCCGAACTCCGGGTAGAGCCACGTCCTCCCGCCCGTCTCCAGACCCATCGCCCCGCCACCGACGATCAACGTAGGCCAGTTCGTCGACTGGCTGTGGTGGGTCGAACCGTTGTCCGACATGAACACGATCGCGGTGTGATCGAGCATCGTCCCGTCCCCCTCGGGCACCGCATCGAGCGTGCGCGCGAGCTCCGCGATCATCTCGACCTGACGCTCTATGACCCTGTCCAGGACGCGCTGGTACACAGGGTTCCCTCCCGCCTCGTGGCACACGCCGTGGCGCCAAGGGACCTCGCCCGAAAAGTTCGAGTCTTGCTCGAAGATCGACGCCAGGCTCGTGTACTTCGTGTGGCTGAACGCGTGGCCCACCGAGTTCGTGAGCAGCACGACGTTCGTCAATCCACCCAACAGCGCTGCCCCGGCGAGCTTGAACTGACCCTCGAGGCGGCCGAGCGGGTGCGACACGTTGAGGTCCACGCCCGACTCCGGGTCGAGCCCCCGACCCACCGCCAAGTCACGCAGCGCGTCACCCATACCCACGAGGCGGCGCTGCTGCTCGCGGAGCTCCTCCAACGCGAGCAGGTACCCCTCCAACTTCGCGCGCTCACGCGTGCTCCCGACGAAGCCTTGCTGGACACGCTTGACGTCCTCCATCGCGAAGTCGAGCAGATCCGCCTGCACATCGAACGCGCGGCCACCGGCCCCCGACGCGATCGACCCGAACACCGACGCGTGCGCGTCCGCGGGGTTCGCGATGATGGGGAGCTGTCGCGCCGAATCCTCGAGGCAGATGCCGTACTGGAGCTTCGCCGCCGAAGACTCCATCGTCCCGAGGCGCAGCGCCGAGAATGGCTCCTCGCCGTGGAGGCGCTGGGCGAGCCACGAGTCGATCGTCTGCCGACGCTCGAGCGAAGCCGACAACGCCTTGTAGAGCGCCGTGTGGCCTCCGCCCGCGATCTTGTTCGACAGCCCATGCACCACCGCCGCCTTCGACGTCAGGTCGACGCCTCCCGCGGCAAGCGCCCCGAGCGCCGGCGCCTCCGCCAGGTCACCCGCGCCGACCTCGGCGACGGCGCCGCCGAGCGACGCGCGCTCCGCGCGCGCGCGCGGTGACAACAGCGTGTGCCCCTCTATGCCGTTGCCCGTCATCACGATGACCACGCGGCGCGCGGCCACGCCCGCCTCGTCGGCCCACACGCTCCGCAGCAACGGCGACAGCAGCCCCGCGCCCGCGGTCAGCCCGAACGCGCCGAGGAACCTCCTCCTGTCCAACTTCAGCTTCATCTCGGCGCCTCCATCTCCACGTGCCTGTACTGAAACGCGTCCGACTGAAACAACGCGATCAACATCTCGACCATCGACCCACCCGATGTGTCGTACGCCTCCTCCATCTGAGCGAGCGCGCACGCGTCGGCGTACGTCTCATCACGCCCCATGTAGTGACGAAACGCTTGCCGCACGAAGCAACGCTGCACGCGCGGCGACTCCGACATCCTCGACATCAAATCGACCGCGTCGTTCACCTCCATCCCCGACGTGATGACGGAATCACCCGCCGGCACAGACGTGAGCACGGACGCACCGCTCGGTGGCTCTCCGTGATCCTCGGAGCGCACGAAACCGGCGTGGTTGTAGATCTCGAAGGTGTAACCGATCGGGTTCATGTACTGGTGACACGCAGAACACTGCGGGTTGTCATCGAGCTGACTCGACAACCTGGAGCGCGCCGAATCCCCCTTCGTCTCCAGCGAGAGCTGCGCGTCGACCGTCACGGGGATCGGCGGGACCAGACCACACAGCAGCTCCTCGTAGACCCACTTGCCTCGATGAATCGCGGACGGGTCGTTCTCGAAGTTTCCTCCGTGCGCGGCCAACCACGCCGGGTGCGTCAACACCCCCGCGCGCTTCGGCGTCACGTACCAACGCGACGCGATGTCCGGCCCGACCGCGCCCGCCTCGCTCGTGTCGACGTCGTAGAGGAACGCCGAGTACGGCGCCGACGAGTCCCCCGTCGCCACCGGCGCCGAAGGGAGCAGGTAGCGAGACGTCGTCAGCAACGTCTTCAACACGTCTCGGTCTTCGGCCACCACGCGCGCGATCGTGTCGTCGAGCGCGCCCACCAGCCTCGCGCCCTTGTACGCGTTCTCGATGTAACGACCGTGCCTGTACGACGGCACCCCCTCACGCACTGGCTCGAACCTCGATGACGCCGCCGGCGTGTCCTTGAACACCGCCGCGGCGTCGTCGTAGTCGAGCCACTCCCGGAAGAACCGACGCGTCTTCGACGACATCCAGAACGCGTCGGTGTACGCGCCCGACTCGGGGGGATGATCACTCGCGTCCTCACCCGGGCTCGTGACCGCGGGGTCCGTGCCCGTCATGTAGCGGCGAGTCAACCTCGCGATCACATCGGGCTGTCCGATCGTACCGTCGGCGACCGCAGCCTGAACGTCCGGCAACATAACCTTGTTCACGTAACCGTCGCTCCCATAACCCCTCTTGGAGAGCCCCGTCGCGTGATCGGTGAGCGCGAGCGAGAGCGCCTTCCCGAGCTCCCAATCCGCCAGGCGAGAGCGCCCTTCACCGCCTGGCTCGGAGCCCGTCTCACGGCGAAACAACGCTGAAGAGGTCATCCACGCCGCGCGCACCACGACCTCTATCGTGTCCCTTCGGTCGATCGATGGATCCGCCTTCTCCTTGACCAGTTGCCCCTCGGTGAAGCGCACGAGCTGGTCGACCTCGGCCTGCGTCGCAGGACGGAAGTACACCCCATCCTCGAGCAGCGTGCGCACGAACCTCTCGACGCACTCCCCGGTCGGGTCCTCCTGGACTGGCTGATCGTTCCAGTTCCACTGGAAACACCTCACCTCCTCGGCCAAGCTCCCCGCACCTCGCAGGTTCACCAGACGCGGGTGCCCGTTCCCGCTCACGTCCTTCCACGACCCCGCCCCCCTGTGGTTCTGCGTCAGGTAAGCGCTCAACGTCGGCGTGTCGATCGTCTCGTCGCTCGAGTACGTCGAGTACGCGTGCTCGGCCATGGGCAAGAACGGCACGCGCTCCCCCTCATCGCTCGCGATGCTCTTCGCCCACTCGAACGACTCCACCCTCCGGAGCCGCGCTGGCGACGACGCAGGCTCGCCATCACAGACGAACAAGCGGTCCTGATCCAACCGGTTGGGGTGCGTCCACTCATCCCTCTTGACCTCCGGGCCCCCTCCATCGGCGCCGGCATCCTCAGCGCGACCTCCAGTGTCCACGCTGGAGGCCGCGTCGACGCCTGGACCGCGCGCGTCTGCGCCGCCTCCAGCATCCGCAGCGCTTTGACTCTTGAGCTCTCCGCCGCAGCCCACGGCCACGACGGACGCAGCAACGAGCACGATCCACGTCACCTCGCGCATGACACCTCACCTGGCAAACCGCGCCGTCACCGGCGCATTCACGCACCAACACGTCGCATCGTCTTCCCCTCACTGTACCGAAAAAGACACGGCCGGCACACCACGCTGCGCCAGGTCGTTCACCTCACTCGCCCACTCGAACCACCGGGACATCGGCGTCGAGCACGTAGCCGTCCCCCTCGCGAAGCAACACGTCTCGCAGACCCAGACGCCTCAGCTTCGCGATCGACACGTGGAGCCGGTTCATCGCCGCGTCCGGCGCGATCATCTCCCCCGGCCAGACGAGCTCGCAGAGGTCGTCTGCCTCGATCCCCTCGCCAGGCACCTCCAGTCGACGCGCCACCAACGATCGCGCCATGTTCGCCAACGCAGGGCTGCGCGACAGGTCGAGCCACGACGCGCCGGGCGCCCTCACCGCGATCACGTCCCCCTCCACCACGAGCGCGGACTTCGACCCACGCGACGCCGACAGCAGCGACTCCCCTCGCGCGCCCAGCGAACGCTCCACGAGCCGCTGCGCCAACCTCAGCGGCTCACTCCGCTCATCGTCTGGCGCAGGGCGAGCCCCGAGCGCGTCCAACGCCCTGAACAACGCCGCACCCGCCTTGCGCGCGTCCCCAGAGCGCCACGCCGCCAACTCCACGTGCAGCTCGTGGAGGCGGATGAGCTCGGCGAGCACGTCGTGCTCACCGTCTCCCATCGCGGCGCGAGCCCGCTCGAAGAGCGCGGCCGCGCTCTTCACGTCGCCTTGCTGCGCCGCGAGCCCGCCCGCCGCCGCCGCCAACGACACTCTCGTCTGCGCGTGACCCACCCCCTCCGTCTCCTCGAGGCCACGCTCGAAGACCCCCGCAGCCTCCGCGCCCGCACCGGACATCCACTGCGCGTACCCGAGGATCAACCTCGCGTGCCCTCGCGTCACGACGTCCTCGTCCCCTCTCGTCAGCGCCAACGCGCTCGTCGCGCACTCCTCCGCGCGCTCGACCTCTCCGTGGTCCAGCCACAGCATGCCCGCGTTCGCGTCCACCATCGCCATCCCCACGCGCTGGCCTGCCTCCTCGAAGATCCGGCGCGCCTCGTCGAACGCCTCACGCGCCGCGTCCAACGCCCTCGCGCGCATCTCCAACACCCCCAACGAATTCAACGCCTGCGCGCGCAACAACCTCTCCCCCTGTCTCTTATACACATCTGACGCTGCCGACGATCTACTCTGTGTAGAT
>CAJXPN010000368.1 GCA_913058025.1 uncultured Myxococcales bacterium
GTCCTCGTCGGCGTCGAGCGCCTCGATCGCGCGCAGCGCGTCGGGGAGCCCCGACACGAACGCCTCGTCGCTCAATGGGCGCGCGACTCCCGGCGCCAGCTCCCCCGAGAGCTGCGCCCCGAAGGCGTTGAGCGCCGGCGTCTGCACGTGGCACGTCTCACACGCGGCGGCGCCGCCCGAGCACGCTGGCGCGTCCGGGTAGACCTCGCAGAACGCGCCTGGCGCCGGCGGCTTCGCCTGGGCCTGGGACGCTCCCATGAACACGAACGCCAGCGCCAACGCGCCAGACCACCCGCTGCTCCTCTTTGGCATCGATCTCTCGCTCACCTGGGTGCGGTCTCCCGCACGAACCTTCTGTCGCTCACTTTCGTGCGCACATCCTAGCGAAGTGCGCGCGCCAGCGATATCGTTTTGTGAGCTATCACTCAGGTTTAGTGGTGTTTTTCGGGCGAGCGGAGCTCAGCAGTCGCAGCTCATGCAGCTCTGGACGCTGTGCGTGCCGCACCGATGCTCGAGCCGCTCGCGCATCGCCGCGCGCGCCCGGTGGGCGCGCACGCGGGTGGCGTTGGGCGTGAGGCCGAGGTCGCGCGCGACCTCGGCGATCGGCTCCTCCTCCAGCGTCACCCGGCGCAGCAGCTCGCGCGCCTCCTCGGGCATCCGCGCGAGCTCCTCCAGGCTGCACGCGCACACCGCGCCGGCCACCGCGGGCTCGTGCCCCTGTGGGCTCGCGCGCTCGACCTGCTCGAGCCTGGCGAACCCCTCGCGCCTCGCGTCTCTTGCGCTCAGGTGGTCCGAGAGGCTGCGCCGCAGGATCACCCAGAACCAACCACGCGCCGCGCGCGCGTCGCCGAGCTGATCGCCGCGCCGCGCCGCGCGCGCCATCGCGTGCTGGACGACGTCCTCGGCGTCCTCGCGCGTGGCCACCCGCCGCGCCGTCCACGCGACGTAGCGCTCGCGCTCGGCCCAGACCTCCTCGAGCGCGTCCTCCTCGTCGTGCCGTTCACTCATCGATCGACCTCGCCTCACAGGGGGAACCAGAGGGCGCAGGCCGCTCCCGTTCAGGGAGAACCTGCGCCCCGGTGGCCACGCTTCAACAGCAGTTGGCCGTGCAGCCACACTGGCCGTCCACGCAGCACCCGCTGTCGCAATCGCATCCGCACCCGGCGTCCTGCTGGTCGTCCTCTCGCTCGCTCATGGCTCGTCTCCTGGTCTTGGGGTCGTCGGCCTCTCTGCACGCGGCGTTCGCCGACACGGCGCCGCGTCCGAGGTCGCTCCATCGCTCCCTCACATCAAGAGACCGCCGTGAGCCCGAGATCATTACTCGGACTCCTCACTTTTCTGCCCCGGGCCACCCGCCGGCTCGACGTCACCCACCAACTCGACGTCTGCTTCCAGTGAGAGGTCGGCCGGGGGCTCGAGGTCCGCCCACACGAGCCCCTCGCGCTCGAGTATGTTCTTCATGTCGTCGGGGATAGGGGCATGGAAGTTCCGCCCCGGCACGTCGATCTGCCACGCGTGCAGGCACTGCCTGTGGGCGCGCGTGCACGGCTCGGGCAGGTAGACGCGCTCACCGAGGAGCGCGAGCCCGAGGTGCTCGAGGTGCAGGCGGATCTGGTGGGTGCGCCCCGTCGTCGGCTTGATCTCGAGCAGCGTCGCCTCCTTGCCTCGCACGAGCACGCGGACCGACGTGTGCGCCTCCTGGCCGTCGTCGCGCACCGCGCGCCGCCTGCGGTCCGGATCCCAACCCAGCGGCTCCCACACGTCGCGCTGGAGCCAGTCCACGCGCGAGCCGCACACCGCGAGGTAGGTCTTGCTCCCCGCCTTGAGCGCCTCGGTCCACTCCGCCACGAGCTTCTTCCGGCGCACGAAGACGTTGAGCCCGGAGGTGTCGCGGTCGAGCTGGTGGACCGCCCAGATCATTCGCCTGTAGTGGTCCATCAGCTCGCGCTGCATGCTCCCGGCTTGCTTGAGGTTGTCGCCCGCGGTCGGGACGCCCGAGGGCTTGTTCACGAGGATGAGACCGTCGTCCTCCAGGAGGATCGCTGCGGCGAGGTGTTCTGGGCTCATGGCGTGTGTTCCTGTCTGCTGTGGTGCGTGTTCGGTTTGGTTCTGGGTGATGCGGGTTCCCAGGTCGCGGACACAAGACCACACCTGAGACGAAAAGCCCCGCGCGACCGTCATGGTCACGCGGGGCCTCCTTCACGGACTTTAGCGAGGCGCCTTGGAGGCCGCCTCGCCTGGAGCGCTCAGCCCTCGCGGGCGAGGCGGCGCAGGACGGTGTGGAGGATGCCGCCGTTGCGGTAGTAGTCGACCTCGACGGGGGTGTCGATTCGGCAGGTCGTGGTGAACTCGACGGTGGTGCCGTCGGCCTTGGTGGCCACGACCTCGACGTCGTCGCCGGCCTTGAGGTCGTCGTTCACGTGGACGTCGTAGGCCTCGTGGCCGGTCAGGCCGAGCTCCTCGGCGCCCTGGCCCTTGGCGAACTGGAGCGGCAGGACGCCCATGCCCACGAGGTTCGAGCGGTGGATGCGCTCGTACGACTTGGCGATGACGGCGCGGACGCCGAGCAGGTAGGTGCCCTTGGCGGCCCAGTCACGAGACGAGCCCATGCCGTAGTCCTTGCCGGCGAGCACGACCAACGGGATGCCGTGCTGCTGGTACTTCACGGACGCGTCGTAGATGAAGCAGACGTCGTCCTTCGACGGCAGGTGCTCCGAGGTGTAGATGTCACCGGAGAAGTCGCCCTGGGCGGCCTCGTCGGGGCCGAGGTAGGTCGTGTAGCCACCCTCGGTGCCCGGCGCGAGCTGGTTGCGCAGGCGCACGTTGCCGAACGTGCCTCGGGTCATGACGCGGTCGTTGCCGCGGCGCGAGCCGAACGAGTTGAAGTGCTGGGGCTTGACGCCGTTGGCCTGCAGGTAGCGCGAGGCGGGGGAGTCGATCGGGATGACGCCGGCGGGGCTGATGTGGTCGGTGGTGATCGACTCACCGACCTTGACCAGGCAGCGCGCGCTGACGATGGGGGTGATCGGCTCGGTCTCGGCGCCCATGCCCACGAAGAAGGGCGGCTCCTGGATGTAGGTCGAGTCGTCGGCCCACGCGTAGACCTCACCCTCGGGCGGGGAGAGCGCCTTCCACTCGTCGGGCCCCTCGTAGACCGAGCTGTACTGCTCGATGAACTGGGCGCGGGTGACGTTGGCGCCGGCGGACTCGCGGATCTCGGCGTTGGTCGGCCAGATGTCCTTGAGGAAGACGTCCTGGCCGTCCTTACCCTTGCCGATCGGGTCGTTGAAGATGTCGATGTCGACGGTGCCCGCGATCGCGAAGGCGACGACTAGCGGCGGGCTCGCCAGGTAGTTGCCGCGGGTGTGCGGCGAGACGCGGCCCTCGAAGTTACGGTTGCCCGAGAGCACCGACGAGACGATCAGGTCGTTGTCGACGATCGCGTCCTCGATCGGCTTGGAGAGCGGGCCGGAGTTGCCGATGCAGGTCGTGCAGCCGTAGCCGACGTTGTAGAAGCCCAGCGCCTCGAGGTGCTCGAGCAGGCCCGACTTCTCGAGGTAGTCGGTGACCACGCGCGAGCCCGGCGCCAGCGAGGTCTTGACCCAGGGCTTGGTCTTGAGGCCGAGGTCGTTGGCCTTCTTTGCGATCAGGCCCGACGCGAGCATGACCTCGGGGTTGGAGGTGTTGGTGCACGAGGTGATCGCGGCGATCACGACGGCGCCGTCCTCCAGGCCGAAGGTCTGGCCCTTGTAGGTCGTCTCGACGCTCTTCTTGTCGCGGTCGGAGGCGAACGTCTCCATGACGTCGCCCCAGGCCTGCTTGATCTCGGAGAGCAGGACGCGGTCCTGGGGGCGCTTGGGGCCGGCCAGCGAGGGCTGGACCTCGGCCATGTCCAGGCCGAGCGTGGACGTGTAGGCGATCTCGTGGCGGTCCGAGCGCCACAGGCCCTGGAGCTTGGCGTACTTCTCGACGAGGTCGATCTGGGCGGCGTCGCGGCCGGTCAGCTCGAGGTAGTCGAGCGTCTTCTGGTCGATGGGGAAGAAGCCCATCGTGGCGCCGTACTCGGGCGCCATGTTCGCGATCGTGGCGCGGTCGGCAAGCGACAGCGTGTCCAGGCCCTCGCCGAAGAACTCGACGAACTTCCCGACGACGCCGTGCTTGCGCAGCATCTGGGTGACGGTGAGCACGAGGTCGGTCGCCGTGGTGCCCTCCTTCATGTTGCCCTTGAGCTCGAAGCCCACGACCTCCGGGATGAGCATGTAGACGGGCTGACCGAGCATGCACGCCTCGGCCTCGATGCCGCCCACGCCCCAGCCGAGAACGCCCAGGCCGTTGATCATGGTCGTGTGGGAGTCGGTGCCCACGAGCGAGTCGGGCAGCGCGACGGTCTCACCGCCGACCTCCGAGGTCAGCACCGCGCCTGCGAGGTACTCCAGGTTGACCTGGTGGACGATGCCGGTGGCGGGCGGGACGACCGAGAAGTTGCTGAAGGACTCCTTGCCCCACTTGAGGAACTCGTAGCGCTCCTTGTTGCGGGAGAACTCCATCTCCTTGTTCTCGCGCAGCGCCTCGGGGGTGCCGTAGGAGTCGACCTGGACGGAGTGGTCGATGACGAGGTCGGCGCGGATGAGCGGGTTGACCTTGGAGACGTCTCCGCCCATGCGCTTCATGGCGCTTCGGAGCGCGGCGAGGTCGACCACGGCGGGGACGCCGGTGAAGTCCTGGAGGACGACGCGGCCCGGCTTGAACGGGATCTCGGACTCGCCCACGTTCTTGGCGTCGTAGGACGCGAGCGCCTCGACGTGCTCGTCGGTGACGGCGAAGCCGTCGTGGTTGCGCAGGCAGGACTCGAGCAGGACCTTGATCGAGTAGGGGAGCTTGTCCACGTGCCCGATCCCCGCGTCCTTGAGCGCGTCGAGCTTGTAGACGACCACGTCGCCCTTGTCTGTCTTGAGCGTGGCCTTGGCGTTGTACTTATTCGTCATCGATTCTCCGTCGTGTGTGGCGGCGGGCCGCTTACGGCCTCTCCGCGTGTTTGACGAGCCCTCATGGGCTCGCCGTGCTTCGTTCCATTGACAGCGAACCTAGGCCCCGAGGCCTCATCATGGAAATGGATTCGTTCTATTGTTTCGATAGATTTCATTTATGATGTTTCTCGTCAGACGTTTTCACGTAGAGGAGCGCAGAGATGGACATCGCGACGCTCGAGGGGTTCTTGACGATCGCGCGCTGCGGGCACATGACGCGCGCGGCCCAGGAGCTCCACATCACGCAGCCGGCGCTGAGCGCGCGGCTCGCCAAGCTCGAGGGGCACGTCGGCTACCGGCTCTTCGACCGGACGCCCAAGGGGATGGTCCTCACGCGCGCGGGCGAGGTCTACAGGACGCACGTCGAGGGGGCGCTGGGGCGGCTGCGGGACGGACGGCGCGCGCTGGGGGAGCT
>CAJXPN010000369.1 GCA_913058025.1 uncultured Myxococcales bacterium
TCTACACAGAGTAGATCGTCGGCAGCGTCAGATGTGTATAAGAGACAGGGGGAGGTCTCGAACGCCTCGACGCGTTGGCCCTCGAACCACCCGAGGAGGTCGCGGGCCATGTGGTCGGCGCCCTGGTAGCGGTCGCCGGGGTCGTGCTCCAGCGCGCGCGCGCAGATGGCGTCGAGCGGGGTGGCGCCGAGCTGCGCGTCGCGCGCCGAGTCGCCCGGTGGCGAGCCGTACAGGGCGAGGTGGAGGAGGGCGCCGAGCGCCCAGACGTCGGCGCGGGCGTCGAGCGGCGCGCCGGCGCGCTGCTCGGGCGCCATGAACCCTGGCGTGCCGCCGGGGGGAGGGCCGGCGGCGGCCTCGTCGAGCGAGATCGCCATACCCCAGTCGATCAGGCGGGTCGCGCCGCTCTCCTCGATGAGCACGTTCGCGTGCGTGACGTCGCGGTGGAGGACGCCGTGGCGGTGCGCGTGGGCGAGGATCTCGCAGACGTTGAGGACGTGGCGCGCGATCGCGGAGCGGGTGAGCTCGAGCTCGAGCAGCGCGCCCAGGGTCTGCCCGCGGATCATCTCCATGACGACGTTCGGGCGGCCCTCGAGGGTGAAGACGTCGTAGACCGCTGGGACGCCCGGGTGCTCGAGCCTGGCGGTGAGCGTGACCTCGCGCTGGAGGCGAAGGGACGAGGGGGAGTCGGCGCCTCCAGCGGGCTCCTTGATCGCGACGTTGCGCGCGATCTCGGAGTCCCACCCGAGCCAGACCCGCCCCATGCCGCCCTCACCGATCAGCGCGACGCGCTCGTAGCGGGACGCGGCGGTGCGCGGGGCGCGGTGCGCGGGGCGCGCCGCGGGCTCGGGCGCGGCCTCGTCGAGTGTCCGGCTCGAGATCCAGTCGCGTGGGTCGCGGCTCATGGTTCGTTCACGAGCCGATCCTCGTCGCGCAGGTTCGCCACGAGGACGCCGGTGCCGTCGAGCGAGACGAGGTCGTCCTGCCCTGGGAGCGCGTGCCGGAGCGTGTCGCGTAGGCGCCGGAGGCCGGTGTCGAACCTGCGCCGGAGCGCGGATCGGGTCGAGGCGTCGTCGGGCCAGACGTCCTCGATGACCTCCTCCCAGCCGGCCGAGCCGCCCCGCGAGAGGACGCTCGCGAGGAGCCTCCCGGGGACGCCCGAGATCAACATCGGCTCGGTGTCGGCGCGCTCGACGAGGACGCGGCCGCGCGTGATCGTGAGCGTGAGGGGGAGCCGCAGCCGGCTCTTCGTCTGCGTGTGCGAGCCGCTCGACAGCGGCACCGCGACGACCTCGACGTGGACGTCGCCCCAGCTCAACGTGTCGCCGGGGGTGAGGTCGATCGACTCGGCGTCGCCGATGCGGGCGCGCCAGCGCGACCCGACCGACCAGAACACGGCGTCGGAGTCCGGGTCGAAGCCGCCACGCAGCGCGGGGCGGCCCGCGTCGATCGAGAGCGTCATCGTCTTGACGAGCGTGACCACGAGGCCGCCGGGGAGCTCGAGCCCGATGAGGTGGGTCGGGAGGGTGACCTCCTCGCACTCGAGCTCGACGCCTGGCGCGAGCTCGACGCGCAGGCCGGGCGTGAGCTCAAGCTCCTGGCACACCTCGTCGCCGTGTTTGAACCAGCCGCGCAGGCCGATGAGCTTGAGCGCGCGGTCACGCAGGCTGATCATGGCGTGCGCCTCGCTCACGCGGGGATCGTCCAGGCACATCGCGGCGACGTCGGAGCGGCCGATCACATCGCCCGGCCCCAACATCGTGCGCTCTCTTGAGCCCACTCGCCTCAACACCACAGCCGCTCGCGTCACGCTCGTGCTCCGTCACCTCGACATCGCCGCGCCCGCGCGGCGGGGCCGTGAGGCCCAACCCCGACATCATAGCGCCACGCCCGCGGCGCCGCGAACGCCGCGAGGAGGTTGCGCGTGGGAGCTTCTGCCGGGCCTGCCTCATGGCCAGGAGCAGACCTCTTCCCCAGGCGCGGCCCTGCGGATGTACGAAATACGTAGGATGTGACGCGCGCGGCCGGTGGCTAGAGTTCGGTGCGTGGCCGAGGACACGCCACGAACCCGACAAATGCCGAGAGAAGCTCATGTTCATGCGATTTCTTCGCGAGCACGCGCGCCACATCCTGTGCGCGTGTTCGGTCCCCCTCTGCCTGCTGTTGCACGCGCCGGACGCAGCCGCGCAGGCCGCCGGAGCCGACGGCGGCGACGTCGCCGAGGCGACGCTCACGCTCGTCTCGGGGACGTCGTCCTCGACCACGCTGACCGCCGCGGGCGCCTACTACATGCTCACCGTGGCCATCGACCTGCGCAACCAGCAGCTCTACGACGAGGCCGAGCTCTACAACCGGCTCGTCGCGCTGCGCGGCTACGTCGACGAGAACGAGGCGGACATCCAGGACGCGTTGGCGCTGTGCGAGGCCGACGCGCTCCACGAGATGTCGCTGATCCTGGGGCGCGCGTGGGGGGCCGGTGAGGGTTCGTGTGGCCGCGTCCGCGCGCTCCGTCATTCGATGACCGCCGCGCTCTCCGTGCCCAGCGACCCTGGAACTCTGGCGCGCGCCCGCGCCGTACGCGAGGCGCTCGACAGCGCGCTCGCCCCACTCGACGTCGCGGAGGTGACGAGATGAAGACGCACATACGGTTCATGTTGTCAGGGGTCGCGGTGTTCGGACTGAGCGCGTGCGTGGCCATGATCGACCCGACGCTGGACGCCGGGCGCATGCTCTTCGACGACATCGACTCCGAGCAGCTCGCCAAGGCCACCAAGGCGCGCGACGACGCGCGCGGCGGGTACGAGGGCTTGCTCGCGCGTCATCAGGAGGCCATCGCCCAGGAGAAGGCCGGCGTCCAGGCCGAGCTCGAGGCGCGCGACCTCGCTGGCGCGCTCGGGCACCTGACCCGCCTCTACGAGCTCACGCACCCGTGCGGCGAGGAGGACTGCGGGACGCACCCGTGCCCCGAGGGGGAGGACTGCGGCTACGGGTACGAGTACACGCACGCCGAGGTCTTCATGGAGCGCGAGGGGCTCGACCCGGAGGTCGCCGCGCTCGAGGCGGGCGTCGAGGGGGTCTGGGCGCTCATCGACGCGTACGCCGAGGCGCGTCGCTTCGACGAAGCCGACGTCGCGCTGGCGCGCCACATCGGCGGCGTCCCGTTCGAGTCGCGCAACATGGACCGGTTCGCGAAGCGGCACGCCGAGGTCAAGGACGCGTGGATCGCGACGCTGGAGCAGGACGCCAGGATCGCGCGCAAGCGCCGCGCGCACGGTGAGTCGGCGCTGCTGTTCGCGAAGGCGGCGTCGTTGGCCCGCCAGCTCGGCAGCGCCGAGGTCGTCGCGCGCAACCAGCGCGACGCGCTCGCCCAGCGCGACGCGGCCATCGCCGCGCGCGGCTACACGGTGAGCGTGAGCGGCACGGACGAGCTCGTGAAGGTCATCCAGGCGCGCGACTACACCCCTCGCATCCGGTACGTCGACGGCGGCGCGCTCGCGAAGGTGACCGTGCGCGAGGGCTTGCCGTCGTACTCCAGGCGCACGGTCCGCACGTCGGGTTCGTTCGAGTACGTCTCGGGGACGCGCGAGGTCAGCAACCCGGCGTGGACGAGCCAGAACCGCGAGTGCGAGCTGGCGACCTCGAGCTACGAGTCGACCAAGTGGAGCTGTGAGAACAACGGGCCCAAGAACGCGTACTGCCAGCCAGGAGACCTGAGCGAAGACCGCGACGAGATGAACCAGGAGTGCGACGCGCTGAGCAGCCTCGAGAAGACGACCACCGAGGACGTCTACTCCACGGAGAGCTACCCGATCACGCGCCGCTTCCTGACGACGACGCTGCCGATCGACATGTCGCTGCGCCACGAGGACGGGCGAAAGGGCGCGCGCCAGGGCAAGTCGGTCGCCGAGCTCTTCGACGACGAGCACTCCGCGCACTCGCGCAACGGCTCGGGCGTGGGCGCGGCCCCGGCGAGCCCGAGGACCGAGCCCGAGGGGTACGAGGCCGCCTTCGGCAAGGCCAACGGGGAGGTCATCGCGCACATCCAGGCGAGCTTCGCGGGCTACCGGCGCGCGATGATCGAGGGGGCGAGGGGGAAGGACGAGGTCGAGGACCTGGCGACCGCCGTGCTCATCGCCTCGCACGACGTGCCTGGTGACCTGGCAAAGAAGCTGTCGGGCGCGGCCGAGATCACGGACGCCTCGGAGCTGTTGATCGCGCTGAGTAAGACGAAGTGAACCCTGCGCTCTGCGCCACACCATGAGGACACGATGAGGCGCTCGAATCTCACGTTCGCCGAGCCTTCCTCCGGGCGGGCTCGGCCATGAACGACAAGGCGTTGATCGGAGAGGCGCGCGCGGCCATGGACCAGGGCGACTGGGAGGCGCTGGCGAGGTGGGTTCGCAGACACGCCGACGACGACCCCTTCATGCAATGGCTCCATGGACACTTCGCCAGAGGTCCTGATGGCTTCGAGCGTTTCAAGGCGTTCGCCACTGCGCAGGCGATCTACAGCTCTCGGCTGCTGCACGCGCACCATGTCGGCTCGGTGCTTGTGCTCGTCGAGGGTGGGCGCGTGTATTGGTTTCGCCATGACGCGTGGGTCCCCGCCACGTTCGAAGGGGCGACCTCGGATCAATGGATGCCCTCCGTCTGGAAGCTCGCCGCGTCGCCGAGGCGGCCGGCGTCGGCCACGGGCTCGCTCGTGCTCGAGGCCGAGGACGGTTCGAGCTGGCGCGTGAGGACGAGGGGGCACGCCTGGCGGTCCGACCGCTGCCCGCTGCGCGTCGATCGGATCGTGGACGACGAGCGTAGGTGACTCAGAAGACGAAGCCGTAGCTCACGTGGAGGTCGCCGTCGGGTGAGACCGACGGCGCGAGGACGCCGGAGCTCGCTGGTGACGCGTCCTCGTCGGCGTGGCGGCGGCGCGGGTCGCCGTCCTCGTCGAAGTGGAGGATGTAGAACGCGGTGGCGAACGACGCGCCCACGAACGTGCCGGTGACGGTGTCGGAGAGCCAGTGGCGCTGGTCCTTGATGCGCGAGTACATGACGGTCCACGTCAGGCCGCCGGCTGCGACGAGCGGGAGCGCTCGCCCGACGAGGAAGCGCACGGGCTCGGGGGCGTCGCTCAGCGCGCCCGGGAGCAAGTGGTCGCCGAGGTCGAGCGCCAGGAAGGTCGTGGTGACGGCGGCCGAGGCGGAGTGGCCCGACGGGAACGAGAGGTTGTAGTCCTCCTCGTCGACGCCGAAGGCGTCGAGGTCGACGTCCTCGCGCACGGTCAGCGGCCTGCGGCGGCCGACGACGTACTTCAGGCTGTTGACGGTGACCATCGTGAAGGAGAGCGCCTGCGCGAAGGCGAGCGCCTCGTGTGAGGTGTCGGGGAGCGGGAAGTCGTCGGAGACGGCGCGCCCGATCCCGCCGGCCGCGTAGAACGCGAGCGTG
>CAJXPN010000370.1 GCA_913058025.1 uncultured Myxococcales bacterium
CTACACAGAGTAGATCGTCGGCAGCGTCAGATGTGTATAAGAGACAGGCTCTGACGCGATCCGAGGGCGCACGCGCGCTCGAACGATGCCCTCGCCCCATCCTCGCGGGCTTCCGCCAACTCGAGGTGGCCGAGGTCGTGGCAAGACCTCTCGGCGCCGCCCTCGCAACCTCGCCCATGATGCTGGCGCGCCATGTCTGGGTCTCCCAGGTCCTCCTGCGCGATGTGTCCGGCAGCCCAGCACGAGCGCGCGTCCCTCTTGGCCTCGCAACGCGAGACGAGCTTGTCGTGGATGGCTCGGAGCCGCTCCTTCTGTTCGTCGCTCGAGGACTCCCCCTTCGGATCCTCCCTGCGGATGTCTCGGCTGACGGCTTCGTAGCAGGCGAAGAGGTCCCCCTTCTCACAGAGGGCTTCACGGGCCTCATCCATCAGCGCGAACTCGGGATCCCTCCGCAGACCGGCCAGGGCCATCACGTCGGTGCTGCCGTCACTGAAACTCACCTCGAGGCTCTTGAGCGCGGCTGCTTCTTTCGGCGTCGTCTTTCGGCGGGCCGGGCGCCTCTTCTTTGCTTTGCGTTTGAGGCGGTTGAGTTCCTTTTCGAGCTTCTTCTCGGAGACACGAGGACCCGGGCCGACTCCAGGCATGAGCTCCTCCATCGCCTGGGGAGAGCCTGCGTAGAGCGCCTGGAACGTGAGCGCGTAGTGGCGCCGCCAGGTCGGGTCCTCGTCCACGGCGAACGTGCGCGACCACACCCAACATGCGTCGGCGTCGCCTCCTTCACAGCGAAGGCGCATGGACGCGCGGTGTTTCTCGACCTGCGCGTCGATGGAGGTGCGCTCCTCGTCCGTGAGTTCGCCCACGAAGTCGGGGGATAGCTTCGAGGTGTCACATGATCTGGGGAGGTCTACTCGATAGGCCAATGCGCGCTGTGTTCGGTCTCGTCGACACAGCCGAAGGTGCGCGGCGACCGCGTGCTGATACCACGGCTTCGCGAACGACCTGTTCAACGCATCCAGTCGATCTCGCTCCGGTTTGATGAGCTCGGCGTCTTCTCTCAATAAGGCAGGCTCCATATCCGAGAAGGGGGTGGGCTGGATCGGAGCGCTTCCTATGCGATGCGCCTCTCGCTGGTAGTGCTCCTTCTTCCGACGCGCCACGCGAGCGTCGGGGTCGAGGTTCTGGGCGATCGCGAGGCACGGTTCGATGAGGCCCAGGAGACACTCGTCTCGCTGAACCTCGTCCACCTCGGGCGGGTTTTCGACGAGGTGGTCGTGGCGCTCCCTCAACTCCTCGGCGACCACGGAGCCTCGGTCCCTGAACTCGACGACCTTCTTTTGACTCGGGGTGGGAGTGACGGTCGCGCAAGACGTCACGAGAGACGCGACGAGGGCGGTGAGGGCATGGCGCATGGGGGGCGTGCTCGATACATGGATATGAGTGAATGGGGTGACGCTCGGAGTCTGAGAGACTAACAGGCAGGCATGTCGCGTCCCAATGAGGGACGCGTGCTCCGCTCCACGACGACGCTGGCGATGAGCTGTGTTGAACCCCAGACGCGGGCCACACGGTCCGCGCGGTTCGTTCGGGCTCCGATTCGCGAACCTCTCCGCGGCCGAACTCGGCGTGTTCGTTCATGATCTTCATTGGTGAAACTTTCATGTGGAAACACCTCTACACGGCCCCTCCGCGTGTTTGTTGTACCCATGGTGGACGGCGCACGAGAGCGGAGTAGGCCGAGCGCGTGAACGGGTGGGACGCCTCCCATCGCGCCTCGCCACATCGCCTTGGCGCCTCACACACCACCCACAAGAAGGGGAACAGGATGAGAACGAACACGACACGTCTTGGCCGCGCGCTCTGCGCCTTCGCGATCTTCACGCTCGCTCACGGCGCCGCCGCATGCGGCGGCGTGCTCGACGACGCCGAGCTGGCCGGGCTCGATGGCGAGGAGCAGGAGGACGAGCGGACCAGGGCGGAGGCGCTCACGAACATCAGCGTGAGCTGGGACTCCACCACCGAGCGCTTCAGCGTCTTCATCGAGGGGCCGCGCGACGCGGTCGTAAAGGTCTGCGTCAAGGACGTGGACGTCTGGGGCAACCCGTGCGACCAGACCGAAGACTTCTTCCAACTCGGCCAGGGCGCCGAGGGGTTCGACTGGTGGGGCGCCGGTACGTTCTGGAACCCGAACCGCGTGCGCCAGAGGATCTTCTTCACCCCGGACAGCCTCGGTTGGCCGACCTGCGACACCACCTACGAGTTCAGGATCAAGGACCGCAGCGAGTTCTGGTACACGACCAAGCACCTCTCGACGTCGACGTCTCAGTGCCCCGACGGCGGGACGCTCCGTCCCGCCCAGGGCGGCTACCCCGCGGCGTGCGTCCTCGGTGAGACCACGGTCCCTTCGTCCCATGGGTTCATCTACAACGGCTGGTACTACTACACGCCGGTCTGGGGGGTCGCGGGCTCGCCGTGCCCCGACAGCCGCGGCGTCTTCGACACCGTGAACTGCCGAATGGCCCCGCCGTTCCCTGCCGTCCCTCAGAACCGCCAGGGCCTCGTGATCTGGCCGGCCTCGTACGCCTACGAGGCCGTCTGCCTCCCCTGAGGGCTCCGACTTCACCTCCACGCACACGAACCGCGCGGCCCGTTGGGGCCGTGCGGTTCGCGCATGTCCGGAGTACTCTGACCCGACGGCGACACCGAGTCGATCCGCGCTTTGCTTGTGCCACCGAGTACGCGTCATGGCCGATCCCTTCTCCGACCTCATGATCGCCATAGACCTCAAGGACCTCGCCGCCGCGCAGGCCGCGCTCGACGCGGGCGCCGACATCGACGGTGTCTTCGGCAAGACGCGTCGCCTGAGCCCCGACACCCGCTACTTCTACTCGGGGACCACCCCGCTGGCGCACGCCGTGCGCGTCGGTGGGCTCGAGCTCATCGACTGGGTCGCGTCCAAGGGCGCCGACCTGGAGGCTCCCGTCCATGGGAGCGACCCCTCGATCCTGGTGGCGGTCGCGCGGCAGAGCGCCGCGCCGCGAAAGATCACGCGCCTGCTCGAGCTGGGCGCCGACCCGAACGCGATCTCCTCAGACCACAAGACCGCGCTCCACTACGCGTGCTCCGCCGGGAAGCTCGCGTCCGTGCGCGCGTTGCTCGGCGCGGGCGCCAGGGTCGACGTCGGGCTGTGTGATCCGAACTACGGCGTCGACGAGCTGCCGACCTACACGCCGCTCTACGAGTGCTGCGTGTCCCGTCAGTTGGAGTGCGCGCTCGCGCTGCTCGACGCGGGCGCGAACCCGAACACGGGTCGCTCCGACTCCTGGCTTATGAGCCCCCTCGGCATGGCCATCAAGCAAGAGGACCGCCGACTCATCGAGGCGCTGCTCGAGCACGGCGCGCGCACGGACCCAAACCTCCTCGCCCCGCGGCTCGAGGCCGAGATGCGCACGATCCTCGCGCTCCCTTGAGGTGGGGGCAACGTGCTCCGATCCGCGACAACGCTGTCACACCACCGCGCCGAGCGTCACCGCAGGCCCCCTTGTGGCCCGACGAACCGCACGCGAAGCGCAGAATCTCAGGGCCTCTGGCGTCAGCGTTCATGGGGATCCGAGGGCGCTCGCGCCAGAAGATCCTTACGTCGACCTCTCGCTCTGGCATGCCGCTGGCAATGAGCGGTGTTGAACCCCAGACGCGGGCCACACGGTCCGCGCGGTTTCACAGGAGGTCGCCATGTCCAGGAATGTCTTGATTGGTTTTCGTATCGCGTGCGTCGAAGTGGTTGGCATCGACGGATTTTGACAGCGGCCACACGCGCCCTAGGGTGTGGAGGGATGAAGTCGGGGTCGAGTCCGCGTTGGCCCTCATATGATCCCGCAGAGTCCGCATCACGCTCAAGGAGCGCGCCCATGACCCATCGGCAGACACGACGAACCTTCCTACGCGCCGCCGCGCTCGGCGCCGCCGGTGCCGCCGCTGCGCCGAGCGCGCTCTTCGCGAAGGGTCCCAAGAAGAAGCCCGAGTCTGGTAAGGGAGAGGTCGACCTCGACGCCTGGAACCCGGACAACAACTGGAGCGAGCCCAACGGCCTGACCGGCGAGCCGCTGGTCCTGCCGGAGTGGTCCCACGGGGACACGAGCAGCGCGGCCTCGACGATGCTGATGTTCCGAGGCAACCCCTCGCACACCTTCTATGGGACCGGCCCGCTCTCGGAGAAGCCCGAGCTCGTCTGGTCCCAGCAGCTCGCGCGCTTCCACACCAAGCTCCGCGGCCGAAAGGTCACGTGGACGGGCACCGGCTGGTCCGGCCAGCCCGTCAAGATCGGCGGCTACGTCTTCGTCGGAGGGCAGGGCGGCTACGCCTACGCGTTCGATGCCGCCACCGGCGAGATCAAGTGGCGCTACCGCGGCGCCCGCATGTTCAAGGGCTCGATCTGCGCGTTCGAGAACACGCTCTTCATGGGCAACACCGACAACTACTACCGCGGCGTCGACGCGGCGACCGGCAAGGAGCTCTGGAAGATCGACACCGGCACCGACATCGACTCGTCGGGCGTGGTCGTGGGCGGGCGGCTCTATGTGGCCGGCGAGTCCGGCTACCTGCGCTGCCTGAACCCGAAGACCGGGAAGCACTTCTGGAAGACCGACATCGGCGGCACAGGCAAGGGCACCAAGGGTGGCTCGAACGGCTCCGAGACCTCGCCCGCGATCGCCGACGGCGAGATCTTCGCGGCGACCTACGACGGCTTCATGTACTGCGTCGACCAGGCCACCGGTGAGATCAAGTGGCGCTGTGAGACGGGCGACGACACCGACGCCTCGCCCGTGGTCGTCGACGACCTCGTCTACATCGCCGCCGAGGAGAAGAGCCCCAAGCTCTTCTGCTTCGACCGCACGAAAAAGGGCGCCGAGGTCTGGTCGCTGAACAACCGGAAGGGCTGGTGGTCCACGCCCGCGGTCGTGGGCGATCGGCTCTACGTGGGCGGCAACGACGGCAAGGTCTATTGCCTCGACGCGAAGTCCGGCAAGGAGATCTGGGTCCACGACGCAGGGCACGCGGTCTGGTCGTCGCCCGCGGTCGTCGACGGGAAGGTCGTCGTGGGCACGCGCGGCCGGCACCTGATCATGCTCGAGGCGAAGTCGGGCAAGAGGATCTGGAAGGGCGACATGGGCGGGCGGACGCTCTCGACGCCGATCGTCGTCGACGGGGCGATCTACGTCGGGTCGTCGGCGGGCAAGTTCCAGTGCTTCAAGTGAGCTGAGGGGGCCGCGAGGGGTGGAGGCGACGCGACTGCTCTCCCCGCCGGCGCCCTTCGGGCTCGGCGTTCCCCGCTGGGGAACTGGGTAACGTGCATTTGGCGGAGGGTGGTGGAAACGCGGCTGCTCTCCCCGCCGCCGCTGCGCTTGGCGTTCCCCGCTGGGGAACTGGGTAACGTGCAG
>CAJXPN010000371.1 GCA_913058025.1 uncultured Myxococcales bacterium
GAGCGAGCGGCGCCTGGGGGACCGTGTCGCAGTTCCACCCCCAGTCCTCTTCCAACCCCCAGCCCTCTCACCACCCGCTAACCCAACCAAACCGTCCACCCCACGCTCAGAGACCAGCCCCCGCGCGACCCGTGAGGTCCGCCGGGAACGCGTCCCACACGCGCTGGGGCGCGTGAGGCCCGAGGATCAACCGCTCGAGGCCGAGCGAGGCCATACGCTCGACGTCGGGGCGGGCGCGGATCATCGCCTCGGCCCAGTCCTCGAGCGGGTCGAGGCGAGGGGCCTCGAAGACCTGAGAGACGTCCAGGACGCGGAGCGCGCGGGTGTCGACCCTGGAGAGGTACTCGAGGCCGGCGTCGAAGTAGACGGGTCGTCGGGGTCGGTACGTCAGGCGCTCGATGCGGTCGAAGGCGTCGAGGCGGCCGAACGTCCTGGGGTCGATCTGGTCGCCGAGGATGAGGTGCTTCAGGGAGGGGAGGGCGTTCGGGCGTTGGGAGAGGATGACGAAGGGGGAGAGGCCGCCGTACCAGTCCCGGCCCTCGGTCATGCTGGACTCGAAGACCTCGATCTGGTCGAACCACGGCGCCTCGCACAGCGCCCGCACCTCGTTGGAGTGGGTGTTCCTGGTCCCGCGCATGTGAAAGCGCCTCAGACCAGGCATGGAGGTCTGCGCAGCGAGCGTCTCGCCGGAGTGGTGGGTCTGTGGGTAGGCGATGAGGGTCTCGACGGCGCCGAGGTTCTCGGAGGCGCCGAGCGCCTCGTAGAACATGTAGTCGAGGCGCTGGTCGCGGCCGAGGTCGAGCGCGCGGAGGCTGCCGCCGAGCTCTCGGTTCGTGAGGAGGCGGCGCGCGTCGGCGCGCTCGAGGCGAGGGCCCTCGAAGGAGAGGCCGCGGATGAGCCGGTGCTTGGGCTGGGGGCCGACGTGGACGATCTCGTCGACCCAGTGAAGCGGCGCGGTGCACCACTCGCCGCCGACGTAGCGGGCGCCGTCGTAGCGGTCGGCCTGGGTGGTCGACGCCCAGCTCGCGCGGTGTTCGTCGCGGCCCCAGGTCATGAGCTCGCGCGTGACGTAGCGGACGAGCTCGATCAGACGCTCGGGCACGCAGCCGTCGAGCGCGCAGACGACCGCCTCCCAGGAGGCGAACGACGGGGCGCCAGCGAGGCGCCCTCGCAGCTCCGAGATCGACGCATCGAGCGAGGCCTGGCGGCCTCGTTCGTGGTCCTCGAGGAGGTAGCCGTCGCGCAAGAGCGCGCGCAGCTCCAGGCCCTCGACGATCGGTATGCCGCGGGCGCGGGCGCGCGCCTCGTCTCGCGTGCTCCAGTGGGTCCCGAGCGCGAGCAACGTGACGTCGTCGTCGAGCTCGTCGACGATCCTTACGCCACGCTCCGCGAAGAGTCGGTCATGGGATGGTCGGTACACGTCGACCTTCCCGCTCACGCAGACGACCTGGTCCTGGAGTCGAATCAAACGCGCCTCCCTGTGGTGGTCGTGGTGTGTCTCGAGGGCGGCCGTTCTCCCCGATTCCGGGCAGGGGACAGAGCCCTACTGGTCCTCGAGTACCCTCGACGTGGCGGCTCTCATTCCAGCGGTTGCCCGGCATGTTCTGCGCGAGTTCGCGTCGAGTACGCCCGCGAGGTCGGCGCAGGAGGGCGGCGCAATGGAGGTCGTCGAGGTGTTCAGAGCGCCTTCTTCCACGGCGCGCGCTCGACCGAGCCCTCCGGGGCGACACAGTCTTCCTCGGCGACGTCGGGCTCGGCGGGATTCTCGGGCTCGTACGTCGCCTTTCCAGCGCGGGTGACGACGAGCTCGCCGCCCTCGAGCGCGTAGCTGGCGGTGAGATGCGTGACGCACTGGGCCCAGAACATCGAGACGATCTCTCCGCCCGTACCCTTCCATCGCGGCGTGAGCTGACCGAGCGAAGTGATGGCGCCTCCTGGCACCTCGAGCAAGACCACGGCCTCGGCCGTGGCGCGCACGTCCTCACCCATGACGCACCCGAGGACGAGACGCGCGACCTTCCCACCGCCCAGTTCGAGCGTCCCCCCCTCAGCGATGATCTCCTCGCACTGCGCGTCCGGTCCGAACGCGAAGAGCGCGGCGGCGTCCTCGCGCGACTCCACGACCCCGCCCTCTTGGGTCAGGTAGAGCCTGGCCTTGGGCTTGCTCATGTCCTCTGGGAAGACGGGCGCGTCGAGCACGAGCGCCATACCGGCGCCGAGGTCCAGGGTGACGCGCCCGACCTCCTCCTCGTCGACCTTCGGGAGCGGTGTCGTCTCGAGTGGAGCGGCTGCTTCGGACGCCGCTCCCGAAGCCACCTCGCCCGAGGTGGGGAGGGTCGAGGACCTGTCACAACCAAACGACAACAAGACGGCGAGGCACGTGAGGCGTTTCATGGGGCTCCTTCGAATGAATCGTGGCTGGTGTGCATGGAGTATGTCACACAACCACGTATGCCCGTACCCCGCGTGGGCTCCCTGAGCGCTGCGCGCCTCACGTCACGGACCGTGTGCGTGTTGAAGCCCGAGCCGTTTTCGTCCTCGAGTGGTTCGTCACGGGACTCTCCATACGTACATGTCGAACGCTCGGGCGCGCGCCAGGAACGCGCCTCGCCCGAGTGAACCCACGGCCTCGAATCAGGCGTGGCAGAGCGAGTCACACCGCGCCCGTAGGGCGCGGTGTGATGGAGGTAATCGTGGTGTGGAGGGAGGCTGGCGCGCCGAGCGCGGCGCGATCAGGCGCCGGTGTGCGCGTCGATGACGGCCTGGGCGGCGTCCTTTGCGGGCTGGCTCCTGGTCTGAAGGAGCTTCGCGGCGCGGCTCACGCACGAGAACGTCCGCAAGGTCTCGATGTGCTCGAGGGCGCCCTCCCATACGGGGGCGCCGCGCTCCTCGAGGGCCGCGAGCAGCGCGTCGGCGTCCCCGAGCCATCCGACGATCTCGGCGAGGTCGTCGCCAGGGTCCCCGACGCGGACGTCGCCCCAGCCGTCGAGCGCGACGAACGCGCCCTGGGCGTCCACGCGCACCTGCTCGGACGCCCACGCGCCGTGGAGCACGACGCTCGCGGCAGGCCATCCCGTCTTCGACCCGAGCCAGCCGCGCCATCGCGCGAGCCACTCGTCCGGGATCTCGAGCGCGATCGACGCGGTCTCGAGCTCCTCGAGCCGTGTTCGCCGCGCCTCCTCGATCGTCAAGCTCTCAACGCCCACGTACGCCGCGTGCGACGCGTCGACCGACCACAACGCGGCGAGGACGTCCGCGAGCCGTTCGAGGACGGCGTCGGCGTCGCCCTGGTACACGTGTCCTCCGATCGGCTGCTTGGCGCGGAGGCCCGAGGTAAGTGTGTGGGTCACGGGGACGGCCACCGGGAGGCTGGGCGCGAGCCAGCGGCGAGCGCGGTCGCGCCGGCGGTACTCTTCGCGGCGCTCGAGGGTAGGCAACACCTCGAGCACCCAGCCCTGGCCCTCCGCGTCCTTGGCCTCGAGGAGGCCGGACTCGGAGAGGTCGCCGGCGGCGTCGAGCTCGAAGCCATGGTTCCAGGAGCTCTCGAGGACCTCGGTGGCGCCCGAGAGGTCCACCGCGAGCAGGTCATGCCAGCGCTCGAGGTGCTCGGGGCGAGCCAGGACGTGGAGGACGCTGCCCCAGGCGTCGTGCTTCTCTGAGAGGACGCGAGCCTTCGCGTGGACCTCGGCGCGCAGCGCGCCGTGCTCATGGGGGAGCCCCACGAGCTCTTCACAGAGCCCGCGCTCCTGGACGTCGAGGATCATCTGACGCAGCGACGCGAGCGCGTCGCGGTCGTGGGCGCTCGTGAGGACCGCGTCCGGGTGGCCCTCGAGGAGCGCGGCGCGCTCGTCGTCGTCGAGTCGATCGCACTTGTTGAACACGAGCTGGATCCTGGAGGGATCGATGTCGAGCTCGGCGAGCGTCTCGGAGGTGACCTCGAGGTGGCTGGTCCAGACGGAGTCCGACGCGTCGAGGACGAGGAGGAGCAGGTCGGCGTCACCGGCCTCGTCGAGCGTCGAGCGGAACGACGCCACGAGCTCGTGGGGAAGGTCCTGGATGAAGCCGACCGTGTCGGCGACGACGACGGGAGGGGAGGGAACAGGCGAGAGCTGTCGGACCGTGGTGTCGAGCGTGGCGAAGAGCTGATCCTCGACGAGCACCTCGTTGCCCGTGAGGCCGCGCATGAGCGACGACTTGCCCGCGTTCGTGTAGCCCACGAGCGCGACCTGGAAGACGTCCTGGCGCCTGCGCTTGCGGACGTGTCCGGCGGTCTGGAGGCCAGAGAGTTCGGCCTCCAGGGTGGTGATCCTCATGCGGATGCGCTGCTTGCCCAGCGACACGATCGTGTCGCCTTGCTCTCCGCGTCCGCCGCCGCCCTGGCGGCCTCGCTTGGTGGTGTCGTCGCGGAGCCTCGGGAGCTCGTAGCGGAGCCGGGCGATCTCGACCTCGAGGCGGGCCTGGCGCGTGCGGGCGCGGCGCTCGAAGATCTCGAGGATCACACCCGAACGGTCGATGACCTCCACGTCGAGCGCGCGCTCGAGCCTGCGCTGGAGCTTGGGAGACAGCGTGTCATTGACGAGGACGAGGTCGACAGGGGCCTCATCCGACCGGGACCACGTCTTGGTGACGGACGCGTCGGGGCCTGGACCGTTGAGGAAGTCGGCGAGGTCCTTGAGGCTTCCGGCGCCGACGTAGGTGTCGCGGGACGCCGAGGTGCGTTTCTGGGAGCGCACCTCCACGACCTCGAAGCCGAGCGTCTTGGCGAGCGCCTCGAGCTCCTGGCACGACGCATGGTGTTGGGCGTCGGACCTGAGCTGAGGTTGGACCGCGAGGACGAGGGCGCGCGTCGTGCCGGTAGTGCTGGAAAAGGAGGGTACGGAAGCTTGCATGTGTGACTCCTGGATCGAAGGGGAGGGCCTTCGAGGAGGTCAAGGAATCACACAACGGCGAGGGGCACCACAAGCCACATCGCATCGAGGTGCGATGGTGGCGTCGTGTATCGAGAGAACATGACCTCCTGGGGGAGGATTTCCCTGCCCGTCGTCGCGTGCGAAATCCCTGACGGCTCCTCGATGTGAGGGCGCGTGAGCGAGGGATGGATGAGTGGCTGCGCCGCGTAGGAGGCGGCGCGGTGACTCAGCGCAAGCGGACGAGACAGAGAATGAACATGTTCTGGCGTACCTCTGGTCGATGTGGCCGGGGAGGCCACGTCATTTGGAAAACTCAGGGCGCATAAGCAGCGGAGGGGTGGGTTCTATTCCAGGCGCTGGATGTTCTTGGTTTTCGGGTGGGGGAGTGTTGCGGCTCTGAAATCAACTGGGGGTGGAATTGCAGCACGGTCCCCCAGGCGCCGCTCGCTCGCGCTCGCTTGCCGGTCCCCTCGCAGGGACCTCAGCTGCATCAACGCCTGATTGTGGCTGGTGGC
>CAJXPN010000372.1 GCA_913058025.1 uncultured Myxococcales bacterium
CACTGCGCAAGACGAAGAGCCGACGACCCATTGGGTCGTCGGCTCTTCGCGTTCTTGCCCTCCTCGACACCCGATCAGGCCCTCAGAGGCCCTCCTCGAGCTGCTGGCCGCGGCCCTCGCCCGTGTGCATGAACCACGCCTCTCCTCGGCCGCTATTCGTGTAGACGATCGCGCCCGCGAGCCCTCCGAGCCGCGTGGAGTCGATGAAGAGCGAGTAGTAGCGCCCGAGGCCCGGGTCCTCGTCGGCGTCCAGCGACCCGGCGTTCGTGATCGCGAGCGCGATCGTGAAGAGATCCAGGCCGGTGATCTCACTCTGCTTGAGCGGGCGCGTGAAGGGCGCGCTCACGTCGAGGTAGCCGCCCGAGTCGAAGACGAGCTCCCAGATCGAGTCGTCGACGCGCATGTCGAACGGGTCGGCGCCCTGCGCCGCGTGCACGACCGTGAGCTTGATGGAGTCGGCCGGCGCGCCTGCCTCCAGGTCGACGTCCGCGACCGTGATCCCGCTCGACCCCGCGAACACGATGAGCGATCCCGTCGGCGTGATCGTCCACGACCCCAGCCTCTCCTCGCCGCTGGCGTCCCGCAGCTCCACCTCGAACGCGCCCACGGGCGCGGGCACGGTGGCCGAGGCGTGATGTATTACGAGGTCGTCGACGACCCGCTCTCCGTTGATGTAGACGTCGACGACGTCCTCGCCCAACGCCTCGGCGTGGTGCGCGAACCAGATCTCGGATGGCGCCCCAGTGAGCGCGCCCGGCTCGAGGAACTCGAGCTCCCAGGGCTCCGTGTCGCCGTCGGAGCCGCACGAGGTGAGCGCGGTGAGGGTGAGCGTGGCGAGCAACGCGACGGCGCGCGTGTGGAGTGCTGCGTTCATGGGTCGGTCTCTATGTGTGGTGTGTGCGGCGCTCAGATTAGGTCCGTCCTGCCTCCCGTGTCCATATGCCCGACGCCACTGCGTAGTGGATTCCCATGACCGACATCGCTCACACCATCGTCAGATCAGGACGCGTGGGAGCTCCCATCGAACCTGGGCGCCGCCAAGGGCCTCCTGGAGACGGTTCCAGCGCCTATGTATCAATAGCCACTCCACGCTCGATGCCCGTAGAACGCCTCCTGGGGGCCTTCCTGGGCATTTCGCCTCTGTGGAGGTGGTCTCGGGGGCCTCGGGCGGGAAAATTTGGCGAAGCGGCGAGGCGATGGAGTGGGCGCGTGGGAGGCCTGGCATCGAAGGGAAGGTGGTTTTGGGAGGGGAGGCGAGGCAGAGGGCTGATGGCGTTGAGCCTGGTGAACGCCACCCAGAGCACGAGTCGAACCTGACGAGGCGTCAACCCGAAGAGGCCCTCCACCCGAGCGCCTCCGCGCTTCGAACCCGGCGAGGACATCGAGCGAGCCGTCCGCCGCGAGCGCGAGCGAGCCAGGACCACTAATAAGCATGACGAGGTGTGCGTCCCCACCATCGGTTCACGGCTGGCCGCCCCTTCCAGAGCCGGACACATCTCACGCTGGCCTCCCACGAGCCTGCGTGAGCCCGCGCGAGCCCCATACCTGCTCTCCGCTCACGTCATCGCGTGGCGCCTCCCCGGCGCGATCGCCTCCTCGAACTCGCCGTCCACCTCGCGCAGCAGCTTCTCGGCGCGCGCGTTCTGGATCTGGTGGTGGAGGTTCTGCGCCTCGTGCTGGTCGCGCACCGTCTTCGCCAGCGACAGGCACGACGTCACCGTGAACAGCACGCCCATGCCCAGGAAGGCCTTGGCCCACATGTCCAGCGGCACGAACCAGAGCCCCAGCAGCGTGCCGCCCAGAGACATGATGAACGACGCGTAGGTCTGAATGATCCAGGAGGTCGAGTGGGGCATGTTCGGCTTCATGGCAGGCTCCTTTCGGGGTCGTGTTCTGGTTCGTCTGATTCATATTTTAGGCACCCGTTAGCGTCAGTCGAGTCACTTGGTGTCTTTTTTACCGGCGCCTCTTTCTTCAATGGCCTGAAATGAATTGACAGGTCGTTCGGGTACTCTTATACACGTGCTGCCTTTCGGGTTGGTTCCATACCCGGAGAGCACCTGGTTCGCGGAAGTGGCGGAATTGGTAGACGCGCTAGACTAAGGATCTAGTGCCCTTAGGGGCTTGGGGGTTCGAGTCCCCCCTTCCGCACTGCGCAAGACGAAGAGCCGACGACCCATTGGGTCGTCGGCTCTTCGCGTTCTCGCTCCCATCGCGCACGCCGCGCGATGACCTGGGCTGGACATCTGCCGTTTCGTGCATGTCTTTGAGGTGTGGCCAGCGCGCCGTATCGAGCGCGCCCCACCTCATGAACGATGACCAAGGAGGCAGACATGCATACGAATCACACCCCTCGGCAAATCCTCGAGAGCGACGCGCTCTCGCGCGCCGACAAGATCGAGGTGCTCAAGAAGTTGGCGTACGACGAGAACGCCCGCGCTGTCGCCCAACAGGAGGGGATGGGGCTCAGCGCGCCGCCGCCCGAGCCTCGCGGGATCACCGTGCGGGAGGCCCTCACGAAGCTCGGCGCCGAGCGCTGCTGCACGGACACCATGCACGGTAGCATCTGACGCTCGCCGTGCTCTGCCCCGCGGGCGCCCGCGCACCACCCCGAGCGCGACGCGCTCTGCGTCACGAGCCTGACACGCGCCATCAGAGGTCGAGGTTCACGGCGGTCCGGCGCGCGGAGTGGTGCCCGAAGTCGTCGTCGCGTGAGTACGCGAGGACGACGTGGACGCGCTCGCCCGGCCTCAGCGTCGGGCCGAACCCGCCGGACTCCAGCGGGAGCGCGAAGCGGCTCGTCGTACGCCCGTCGCGCTCCTCTCCGCCCAACACATCTCTCCCCCTGAGCGCGCGTCGTTCGACATCCACGCGCTCGCTTTGTGCCAGGGCGCGGCGTGTGTTTTGGGTAGCGCCGGTCAGGTCGACTCATCCTCGCCCGCCACCACCGGGCGCCCCCCACACGCCCTGCAGAAGAGCTCACCCGTGCGCCGGTGCATCCTCGCGTTCTCGCCGACCTCGATCTCCTGGAAGCAGCCGTCGCAGATGGTCGCGACCTCGACGAGCTCGATGCTGTAGCCCTCGAGCATCTTCTCGACCCCGTCGACGATGAGCCCGCGCGAGGTCGACTTCACGATCTCACGCCTGAACTGCTCGTGAATCGCCATCCAGCGGCTCAGCGGCTCCTCCGCGAGCCCCCAGAAGCGCGCGGACTTTTCGATGAGCTCCTCGCGGTAGTCGAACAGGTCGTCCGAGATGATCATCCAGTGGTGCGCGTTGAACGGGCGGAAGCCGAAGTAGTCGCGCCGGCCCTGGATGATGTCCGCGAGGAACTGGTACTGCTTCGAGATCGCGCGCTGCTTGGTGACGTTGTGGAAGAAGGGCGCGAGCCGGATGTCCTCGTAGGCGCGCGTGTAGAAGTGGTAGAGGATCGCGCGCAGCCCGGCGCCCTGGTCGAGCGCGTCCCAGAGCTCGGGGTCGGGCGCGATCGTGGCGAGCTTTCCCTTGTCGTCGGGCTGGTACGGCTCGGCGGACTCGTACGCGTCGGCCACGATCCGCGAGCGCTTCACGCCCCGACGCACCGCCTCGACGCGCGCGTCGTAGACCATCTCGGGGTTGCCGCACAGGTACAGCGCGAGCCCCTCGGGCGCGCGCTCGCCATCGAACATCCGCGCGATCACGCGCCCCGGCACCGTCCCTGGGGCGGGTAGCCCTCGTGAGACGCAGCCGGTGTACGTCACGTTCTCGTGGGCCGCGGCGAGCGCGTTGAGCTCGTCGTGGAGGTACAGGCCGTCGACGCCGCGGGCGCCGTGGAGGATCGTGATCGGGCCCTCGTGGCCGCCGCGCAGCGCGTCCCTGGCGATCCCGTGCAGCGCGCCGATGCCGGTCCCCGTGCCCACGAGCAGCAGCGGCGCGCCGGCGAACTCCTCGCGCCAGCTGCACGCGCCCAGCGGCCCCTGGATCGTGACGATGTCGCCCGCCGCGAGCTCGTCGTGGACCCACGGGCTCACCGCGCCGCCCTCGAACCGCGCCACGTGCAGGTCGATGAAGTAGTCCTCCTCGGGCACGCTCGCTATCGAGTAGCTGCGCGCGCGACCCCGTCCCTCACGATGTTGAGGAACTGTCCGGGCGCGCAATCGAGCTGGATCTCGGGCTCGAGCTGCACGCGCGCGACCCCAGGCGCCAGCGTCGTCACGTCCGCCACGATCGCCTCGCACACCATCTTCGAGCGGTCTGGCCCCTCGACCTCGATGTCCCCCTCGTGCGTGCACAGGCACGGCAGGAAGTGCCCGCTCTCCACCAGCGAGGGCCTGAGCCCGCGCAGCGTCCGCTCCGGCACCTCACCCGAGGTCACCCGCAACATGCAGCTCTGGCACGAGCCCTTGCGGCACGAGAAGTCCACGTTCGCGCCGCCTCGCAGCAGCGCATCCAGCGCTGACTCTCCCTCTCTCAGGGCGTAGATCGTTCCAGCGTGCGTCACGGTCGCCATCTCGCTCTCCTCATCACGGTTGGTTGTTCAGCGCGTCGTGCCCTCGAACCCTACGGCACGACGCGTACGCGACATTAACGCCGGTTAACACGAGTAGAGGACCTCTGATCGCACGACATACTTCACGCCGCCCTCCAGCGCGACGCCCTCGTGCGCGATGTCGTGCTCGAACAGCAGCGCGAGCCCCTCCTGTGGCACCACGTCGTACGTACCTCCGGTGTCCAGATACAGCCTCGTCTCGCCTCCCTGGCACCCACCATTCAGGTACACCAACAGTGTGTACTCGCTGCTCAGGCCGCCTGGCAGGTGGATCACGCCGTCTCGGTGGGTCAGGAAGCGCTGATCCATCTCGTAGCGGAACACTCTGAAGTACGGGTTGATGCCGTGCGCTCCTGGCAGGAAGTGACCGAGGCGCGCCCAGAGGCGCGCGGCGAGCTCTTCGCGCTCCAGGATCACGCGCAGACAGCTCCGCGCATGGTGCGAGACCGTCTCCTGCGTCAGCCCCACGCGCACCGGCGCCATGTCGAACCCCTCCTCCTCGGCTTCCTCGATCAGCGCCCAACACTCCTCGTCGCTCAACACCTCGTGAACGATGAACGCGGCGTCTCCATCGACCTCGATCCGACCTCTTGACATTTGCTCCCTCCTTCGTGAGAATCAACGCATTGGGGTTGATTGTAAGTCGTTGTTTTTCAAGGACTTGCTCAGGTCGAGCATTGAAGCGAAGGGCGTCTGTCACGTCAACCGCTTCGGTGCTTTTTTCGTTCTTGCGGGCCATCTCACATGTCGACATCGGGCGTGGCTCGGCTGAGCGTGCGCCTGTTCTTGGGGTTGGGTTCGCGGATTTGAAGAGGGCTGGGGGTGGAACTACCACACGGTCCCCCAGCGGCCGTTCGCTCACGCTCACTCCGCGGTCCCCTCGCAG